>DASZVW010000365.1:0-9025 GCA_035546895.1 Polyangia bacterium | reverse complement strand
AAGATCTGCAGCACCATGCGCGGATGCAGCTTGGCCGCCGGGTCGAGGTTGTTCCACTCGACGAGGTCGTCGGTCCGCACGCCGAACACGTCGGCGATCGCCTCCAGGCCGTCGCCGTCGCGCGTCCGGTAGAAGACCCGCTCGCGCCCGTCGTAGCTGAACGACCGGTCGGGGACCGCGACCAGGATCGTGTCGTCGTCGACGCCCGGGGCGTCGTCGTCCGCGGCCGGCTTGTCCTTGTCCTTGTCCCGGTCCTTCTCCTTGGCGGCGACGGCGCGGCGCGGGACCACGATCGAGGTCCCGCCCCGCAGCTCCAGCGTCTCCTTGACGCCGTTGAGCCGCCGCAGCTCGCGGGCGCTGCAGCCGTGCGCGCGCGCCACGTCGTCCAGCGTCTCGCCGAACCGCAGCACCACCGTCTCCAGCTTGTCGGCGTCGTGGCTCTTGTCGAGGTTGGCGGCGTAGACGGCGGCGGTCCCCGGCGGCAGCCGCACCTTGCTCGGGCCGCGGTCGGGCGGCGTCCGGTCGCGCAGCAGATCCGGGTTCAAGGCCTCGATCACCTCGGGCTTGGTCCCGGCCGCCCGCGCGACGGTCGCCAGCGAGGTCCCGGCCGGCGCCTCGACCTGCTCGTAGGCGAACGGCGCGTCCTGGGTGACGTCGGCGAACCCGAACGCCGCCAGGTTGTGGCCGACGATCGCGGCCGCCAGGATCTTGGGGACGTAGAGCGTCGACTCCCACGGCAGCCCGGCCTCGTGGCGGGTCAGCTCCCAGTAGTCGTTGGTGTTGTAGGTGGTGATCGACCGCAGCACCGAGCCGTAGCCGGCGTTGTAGGCGGCGAACACCAGGTACCAGGAGCCGAAGCGGACGTAGAGATCCTTGAGGTAGCGCGCGGCCGCGTCGACGGCGCGCTCCGGATCGCGGCGGGCGTCGACCCAGTAGCTCACCTCGAGCCCGTAGGCCCGCGCGGCGCCGGGCATGAACTGCCAGATCCCACCCGCGCCCACGCGCGAGCGGGCGCCGGTCTCGAACCCGCTCTCCACCATCGCCACGTAGAGCAGGTCCTTGGGGAGCCCCTGGCGCTCGAGCGCCTTCTCGAACAGATCGCGGTACCGCCCGGCGCGGCGAAGCCAGCCGGCCATGACCGCGTGCCCCTTGGGGTCGTTCTTGAAGTAGTCGAGGTAGCGGAGCACCTGCGCGTCCCAGCGGACCGGCAGATCGGGGAGCTTGAGGCTGCGGAGCCACTCCGAGTCGGGCGGCGGCGTGGCCGCCTCGTCGCGGGGGGCCGGCGGGGGCGAGCGCACCTCGGCGGGGACGTCGCCGCTGCCGCCCCATTCGCCGGGGAGCGAGCTCGGCGGCAGGGCCGCGTCGTCGGGCGCGGTCGCGGCCGAGGCGGTTCCTGGTTTCGGGAACGCCTGCTCCTCGAAGCGGCGGATCTCGCGCAGCTCGGGGGTCTCGCTGGCGGCGTCGTCGTCGACGGGGACGCCGCGGACGGCGCGCCGCTCGGCGAAGCTGCGGTCGGCGGGATCGGCGGCGCCCGGCGTTCCGCCCCGGTCCGGCGCGGCATGGACGGCGCGCGCGGCCAGGGTCAGGCCCAAGAGGGGGAAGAGCGCGAGCGTGAGGGACGCGCGCGCGACTGCCGTCGACGCCATCTGGCGCGGATCGTATCGGATCGCGGCGGCGGCTTCAAAAATCCGTGTCTTCTACGTTGATTGTTTCAGTCGGGGTGCTATAGATGGCGGGTCATGCCCTTCGGAATGGGCTTCGGCGAGCTCGTCCTCGTCCTCATCATCGTCGTCGTCGTCTTCGGCGCCTCCAAGCTGCCGCAGCTCGGTGACGGCCTCGGGAAGGCGATCAAGAACTTCAAGCGAGCGGTGAACTCGCACGACGAGATCGACGTCTCACCGACGGCCAAAAAGAGCGAGCTCGACGAGAGCGCCGGCGCCGCCGGCAGCAAGTCGACCAAGTAAGTCCCGCGGACGTTCGCGCGGCTCGGGGGATTCATGGGCGCGCCGGTATCGGTGCAGACGCATGAGCGGTTTTTGAGGCCGTCGCGGCGTTCGTTTTCTGAGGGCGCCGCGCCCGGGCTAACTGCCCGGATTGGCTGGACGTTTTAGGTCTCCCGGGAATCGTTGGTTGTATTACATGATTGACCGCGACATTTGTCTATGACACCCTAGGACAATGACGACAGCACGTACGATCAAGCGGTACGCGAATCGGAAGCTCTACGATACACGCGACAGTCGGTACGTGACCCTCGACCACATCGCGGCGATGGTGCGGGCCGGCGACGACGTTCGCGTCGTCGAGAACACGACGCGCGCCGACCTCACCACGGCCACGCTGGCGCAGATCATCTTCGAGGAAGAGAAGAAGACACCGCGCCTGTCCGTCGCCGGCTTGCGGAAGATCATCCAGGGCGGGATGCCGGGCGCCGGCGCGCCGCCGGCGCCTGCCCCTGTCGGGGGAACGCCGCCGCCTGCCACCCCGAGCGCGGCCGGCTCGGGCGGCCTCGGCGGCGCCGCCGCCTGACCGTCGGGTCCACCCCCGCCCTGGCGGCGTGGGCAACCCGCGTCAGGCCGCCACGCCGCTGGTGTGAGGGGCGCCACGTCCGCGACGGCGGGTGCGCCCCGACGACTAGAAGTCGAGGCCGGCGGAGAGCGAGAAGGTCTCCTGCGAGCCGCTGCTGTCGATGGTGCCGACGCCGTTCTCGTTGCTGGTGCTCGAGCCGGCCTGGACGAAGTCGAACTCGCCGGCCACGAACACGGTCGCCAGCTTCAGCTTGAACCCGCCGTAGTACCGGTAGCGCGTGATGAGGCTCTCCGGCGCGAAGGTGAAGTTGTTGGCGAGGTCGTTCCAGGTCCCGTCGTTGGCCGCCAGGCAGCCCGGCGGCGTCGCGCCTGCGCCCGCCGTCGCCAGGTGCTGGGCGTAGGCGTCGCAGCCGGGCGTGGCGTCGATGACGCCGCTGCGCGCGTCGATGAGCAGGACGTTCCAGCCGAGGAACGGCTCGATCCGGGCGGTGCCGCCGATGCTGAACGCCTTGGAGGCGATCACGTCGATGCCCCAGACGGTCAGGTTGACCTGGCTGGTGCCCAGCAGCTGGGAGGCCGACCCACGCACCGCGAACGACGGCAGCACCCAGTCGTGGAAGCCTTCTTGAAGCGCGATCTTGGCGTAGCCCTGGATCGCGTACATGTGCGATCCGAGGATGTCGACCGCGCCGGCGCCGAACTCGACCGCCGGGAGGGGGAACCAGAGCCCCTTGCGCACGAAGCCGCCGACGGTGGTGAGCGAGGAGCTGGGCCGGGCGGCCTGGCGATCGGCGGCGCTGACCCCTTCGACGCCGTCCCAGTAGGAGATCCCGGAGGCGTCGCCGTTGACCTTGCGGTTGTTGTTGACGGTGGTGACGCCGAGCTCGGCGGAGAACTGGAAGCCGGCGTAGCCGAGCGTGTCGGCCGGGGTCAGCAGGCGCGGCGCCGCCACCACGCCCAGCTCGGACATGAGGCTGCGGAAGCGCGACTGCGTGTCGACGTAGTCGGCCGACTTCGGATCGGCGAGACAGCTGTTGGCCCCGCCGCTGGTCGCGCAGAGGTTCAGCAGGTTGAGGTCGTTGTTGTCCGCGCGCGCGACCGCCTGCCACGAGAGGGCGAGGCCCAGGGCGAGCAGGGCGAAGAGGAGGGACGGCGGGCGGCGCCAGCCCCGGAACGAGACCATTGCCGTGTACGGTACGGTTTGGGCTTCCGGAGTGTCAAGGCGGCTCTCCCCCGGCGAGTCTGCTAGTTTCGGTCCGTCCGTGCGCTCCCGCCTCTGGATCCGCCTCGTCCTCCTCGCCGCCGCCGGTGCCCTCGCCGCCGCGGCGGTGGTTTTCCCGGGAAAACGGGAGATCTTGATCGAGGTCGGGGTGGCGGGGCTCCTCGGGGGGGGGCTGGGGGACATGTTCACCCTGGGCCTCGAACGGCTGGTCGGGATGCGCTACCTGCACCGCGGGCGCCGGTCACGCGGGGCCCAGGCGGGGCTGCTGGCGGGGCTCGGGCTGGTGGCGGTCGGGTTCGGCGTCTTCACGCTGGCGCACGGGCACTCGCGGCCGATCGAGACGGCGGCGGTGCTCGGCGTGCTGGCCGGCGGGCTGGTCGCGGTGGTGGCCTTCCTGCTGCGGACCTTCTCCGTCTTCACCACCGTCTCGACGATGGGGGTGGTGCTGGGGGTGGCGTCCCTGGTCGTCGTCCTGGGGGTCACGAGCGGGTTCGAGCGCGAGTTCCAGGACAAGGTGCTGGCCCTGAACGCGCACCTCATCGTCATGCCCTACGGCGACGCCGACGTCGACGGCCCGGAGATCGCCGAGATCGAGAAGCGCCTCCAGGGGATGCCCGGCGTGGTGCGGATGGCGAAGTTCCTCTTCTCGGCGGGCGAGGTGATGATCGGGCGCGTGGGCGCCAACCTGAAGGGGATCGACATCCAGCAGGGGGCGGACGACCTGCGGCGGTCGCTGATCGCGGGGAGCGTGGAGGCGCTCGAGCGGCCGGCGACCTGCGCGCTGCCGTCGGGGACGCCGCGCAAGACCACCGACGACGTGGGGCGCATCGCGCTCGGCGCCGAGCTGGCGCACCACCTTCACGTCGGCGTCGGCGACTGCGTGTCGATCATGATCCCCTTCAGCTCCGGCGTGGGCGAGGTGCCGATCTCGTACCTGTTCAAGGTGGTGGGGCTGTTCCGGATGGGGTTCAACGAGTACGACACCCGGCTCGCCTACATCAGCATCAGCGACGCCCACCGGCTGGCCAACGCGCGCCGGCTGGTGTCGGGGGTCGAGCTGCGCTTCGCCGATCCGATGATGGCGCTCGGCGCGGCGCCCGAGGTGAAGCGGCGGCTCGACGGCCCCTACCGGATCATCGACTGGAAGGAGCTGAACCACAACCTCTTCATGGCGCTCACCATGCAGAAGGTGATCATCTCGCTCCTGCTGGTGCTGATCATCGTCGTGGCGGCGTTCAACATCATCGCCTCGCTCACCATGATCGTGCTCTCCAAGGTCCGGGAGATCGCCATCCTGAAGTCAATGGGGGCGCCCGCGGGAATGGTGGCCCGCGTGTTCCTGATAGGCGGCACCACCGTCGGGGTGGTGGGGACCGGGCTCGGGATCGCCTTCGGCCTCCTCATCTGCCTGCTGGCGCGGCTCTACGGCTACCCGCTCGACCCGCAGGTCTATCTCATCGGCTCGCTGCCGGTGCGGATCGCCTGGGGCGAGATCCTGGCCGTCTCGGCCGCCACGATGGGGATCTGCTTCCTCGCCACCGTCTACCCGTCGCTGCGTGCCAGCCGCCTGCGCGCCGTCGACGGCTTGCGCTACACGTAGCGCGGATCCGCGCTACAGTTTTTGCGCCGCTACAATTTTTGCGCGCTACGGTTTTGCGCCGCTACAGTTTTTGCGCTACGCCGGGCGGCGGCTGGGCGGTGTTCGGCGGCGCGGCGTTCTTGTCGGCGTCGTACTTCGACGGGCACTTGGCCATGATGCCGTCGGGGATCACCGCCAGCTGGTTGTCGGCGGTGAGCGTCCCCTTGGCCACCACCTCGGCGCCGTCCTTGAACGTGTCGGGGACCAGGCCATTGTAGGTGGCGGTGATGACCGCGGGCGCGCGCGGCGGCCGGCTCTCGATCTTGAACCGGTAGAGCAGCGTCCCCTTGGCCTGCTCGATCGAGCCGGCGACCACGTTGCCGTGGACCTGCAGCCGCTTGCCGCGCCAGAGGTCGGCGTTGGAGGTCACCTCGTCGACGTGCTTGTAGTATTCGGCGCCGGCCTTCATCGAGGAGGTCAGCAGGTAGCCGACCGCGCCGGCGACCACCACCACGGTGGAGACGATCTTGATCGCCGTGGCCCGAGAGACGGGGGCGGAGGGGGTGGCGCCGCTCATGGCCGAAATGGTAGCGCGGCAGGCGCCCGATTCAACCGCGTTTCGGCGGTGGGCCGGCGGTCTCCGCGATCTGGTGGAAATAACGGCAGAACATCTCCATCCCGCCCGCGGCCTGGCCCCAGTCGAAGTTCTCGTTGACCGCGTGGTAGCCGTGCTCGGGGAGCGACAGCCCGAGGAAGATCACCGGCGCCCCCAGGAGCCGCTGCATGGTCAGCACGGCGCCGATCGAGCCCCCCTCGCGCACGAACGCCGGCTCCTTGCCGAAGGTGGCGCGCACCGCCGCGGCCGCCGCCGCGTGGTAGGGGCCGCCGATCGGCGCCAGGTAGGGCTCCAGCGACGCCTCGTGGGTGACGACCGCGTCGGGGAGCCGCTGCTTGACGAAGCTCTTCACCAGCTTGAAGACGCGGTCGGGCTTCTGGTCCGGGACCAGGCGGGTCGACAGCTTGGCCTCCGCCCGGTGGGGGACGATGGTCTTGATCCCGGGGCCGGCGTAGCCGCCGACGAGGCCGTGCACCTCCAGCGTCGGCGCGGCGATGAGCGCCGCCAGCGCGTCGACGTCGCTGCGCGTGGGGCGCAGGCGGCCGAGCTCGTGCGCGGCGGCGAAGCGCTTGCGCGAGAAGCCCGCCCGCCCGAACGCCTTCCGCTCGGCGGCCGAGATCTTGCGGACGCCCTGGTAGAAGCCCGGGATCTTCACCTTGCCGGTGCGCGCGTCGTACATGGCGGCGATGAGCGCCGCCAGCTCGCCGATCGGGTTGCGGGCGACGCCCCCGGTGGTCCCCGAGTGGACGTCCTTGGCGCCGGTCTCGAGCGCGATCGTGAACCCCATGAGGCCGCGCAGGCCGTACGAGATCGAGGGGTGGCCGGCGGCGGTCCAGATGGTGTCCGACACCACCACCGAGTCGGTGGCGAACGGCGCCCGGTCCGCCGGCCCGTCGCCCGCGATCGCCGCCGCCAGGCCGGCCGCGAAGTGGGGGCTGCCGATCTCCTCCTCGAGCTCCCAGAGGAACTGGACGTTCACGCGCGCGCCGGTCTCCAGCGCCAGGCGGGCGCCGTAGAACGCGCTCAGCGCCGGCCCCTTGTCGTCGGTGGTGCCGCGGGCGAACCAGCGGCGCGGCCGGCCGGGCTCGTCGGCGGGCGTCACCGTGAAGGGCGGCGTCCTCCAGCCGTCGGCCGCCTCCGCCGGCTGCACGTCGAGGTGGTTGTAGACGGTCACCGTCGGGAACGAGGGGTCCTGGACGAACCGGCCGAGCAGCAGCGGAAAGCCGCCGGTGTCGATCACGTCGACGCGCGCGCCGGCCTCGCGGAGGTAGCCGCCGGCCAGCGCCGCGCAGGCGTCCATCTCGGCGCGCCGGCCGGGGTCCATGCTCACGGTGGGGATCCCCACCAGCTCGCCGAGGCGCCGCTCGAACTCCGCCCGCAGATCCTGGATCCGTTCCCGGATGCCGCCGAGGTCCGTCATGCGCCGATCTTTATCACCCCTGCTCGCGCGCCGGCAGCGGCGGGTGCCGGTCAGCCGCCGATCTGGACCATCGCCTTGCGCGGTCCGCCCAAGCCGACGAGGTCGAAGGCGTGGCCGTCGCGCTTGCCGGCCAGCGCGCCGCGGATGGCGGCGCGCACCCCCGCGAGGTCGCCCGCCTCGAGCGGCGCCCGGAGGTCGACCGCGTCGTCGTAACCGAGGCAGGCGTGGACCGCGCCCGTCGCCGAGAGCCGGAGCCGGTTGCAGCCGTCGCAGAAGTGCTCGGTCATCGGCGAGATGATCCCGAACCGCCGCGTCCCCACCGCCGGCGCGGCGGTCGGATCGGCCAGCCGAAAGTAGCGCGCCGGGCCCGCGCCGCGCGCCGCGCCGCCGTCGTCCTCGACGACGCGCGCCGCGGGATCGATCGCCGCCACGCGCGCGCGGATCTCGGCGGCCGTCAGGCAGCTCCCCGGCAGGTACGTCCGCCCGGCCGCCATCGGCATCTCCTCGATGAAGCGGGGGACGAGCGCCCCCGTCCAGGCGAACCGGCAGAGCGCCGCCACCTCGTCGTCGTTGAACCCCTTGATGGCCACGGTGTTCAGCTTGATCGACCGGAACCCCGCGGCGCGCGCCGCCTCGATCCCGGCCAGCACGCGCCCCAGATCCCCGCCGCGCGTGATGCGCCGGAACTTGTCGGCGTCGAGCGAATCGAGGCTGACGTTGAGGCGATCGACGCCCGCCTCGCGCAGGGGGCCGGCCAGCCCGGCCAGCAGGTGGCCGTTGGTCGAGAGCGCGATCTCCTCGAGCCCCACGATCGCCCGCAGCAGGCGCACCAGCGCGGGGAGATCGCGCCGCGCGGTCGGTTCGCCGCCGGTCAACCGCACGCGCCGCACGCCGAGCCCGACGAAGATCCGCACCAGCGCCGCGATCTGCTCGAACGAGAGGAGCGCCGCGCGGCCGTGGCGGGCGGCGCCGTCGGCGGGGACGCAGTAGCTGCAGCGATAGTTGCAGCGGTCGGTCACCGAGACGCGCAGGTAGTCGATCGTGCGCGCCTGCCGATCGACGAGCGGCGCCTCTTCAACGTCCATGCGCGCCGCCTCCGCCGCCGTGGCCGCGGCGGAGCTGGCCGACGAGGTGCGGGAGCTCGGGCACGATCAGCTCGCGCACCGCCAGCTCGATCGCCGCCGGCGAGCCCGGCAGCAGGAACACCACCACGCCGCCCACCACGCCGGCGTCCGCGCGTGACAGCATCGCGGCCGCGCCGATCTGACGGAAGGAGAGCATCCGGAACAGCTCGCCGAACCCGGGGAGCCGCTGCTCGAACAGCCCGCCGATCGCCTCGGGCGTTCGATCGCGCGGCGACAGCCCCGTCCCGCCCGTGATCAGCACCGCGTCGGCGACCGGCGGGCGGGCGAGCGCGGCCACCCGCGCGCGCATGGCCGCCGGATCCTCGGCCAAGAGCAGCTCCTCGACCACGTTGAACCCCGCCTCGGTCAGCAAGCGGTGGAGCAGGCGGCCCCCGTCGTTGCTGGCCGGCGTCCGGCTGTCCGAGGCGGTCACCAGCGCCACCCGGATCGACGGCGCGGCCGGTGACTTCGCCCGGTGCTCCTCGGCCGCCGCGCCCCCCGCCATGGCCGCCCGGTCAGAGCGCGAGGAGCCCGGC
>DASZVW010000364.1:0-4031 GCA_035546895.1 Polyangia bacterium | reverse complement strand
GGCTGCGCCGGGTGCGACGCCCCCTGCGTGGCGGCCTGCCCGGCGGCGGCCGTGGCGCGCGTCGGGTTCGACGTCCGCGCCTGCCACGCCCGCCGGCTCGCCGCCGAGCCCTGCCGGCTGTCGTGCGCGGCGCGGATCGCCTGCGTGCGCGGCCCCGAGCACCGCTACCTCGACCGGCAGCTCGCCTTCCACATGCGGGCCTCGCTCCCCCGCGCGCCGGGTTCTTGACGGCGCGCCGCCCGGTTTCTACCCTCGGTCGCCATGGCGATCACCGTGAGCGCGCACATCACCGGGACAGTCTGGAAGATCACCGTCAAGGTCGGCGACCGCGTCGCCGAGGGGGAGACCGTCGCCATCCTGGAGTCGATGAAGATGGAGATGCCGGTCGAGTCTCCGGCTGCCGGGACGGTGGCGGCGATCATCGCCAAGGAGGGGGCGCCGATCGAGGAGGGGGCGCCCATCCTCGAGCTGACCCCGGCCTAGACGTTTCGGCCGTCAGGCCTGCTCGACCTCGACCGCGTGGGTCGACTCGCGGACCGCGTCCTTGAGCGAGAGGTGCGCCCCCGCGCGCGACAGCGCGGGGAGCGACACGATCCCGGCGCCGATGTACCACAGCGTCTGCACCCCGTGCAGCACGATGGCGTAGGCCATCCCGCTGGAGTTCACGGTGGCGATCGGCAGGTAGGCGCTGAGCCCCATCTTGATGGCGGCGTGGAACTGGCCGACCAGGCCAGGCGCGTTCGGCAGCGTGAGCACCACGCCGGTGAAGGCCATGGTCACGAACGCCGCCCCCAGCGAGATCGGCAGGTTCATCCGCCGCGCCAGGATCCACATCCCGATGCCGTTCGAGCTCCAGTAGACGATCGACTGCACGAGGAAGATGGAGAAGTTCCGCCGGTCGGCCAGCGCCCGGAACCCCGAGATGAGCGAGCGCAGCTTCTCGCCGGCCGCCTGCGCGCGCGCCGGCGCCAGCCAGGTGATGAGGGTCAGCCGGAGCGCGACGGCGATGGTCCGCTCGGTCTGGAGCTGCGCCAGCACCAGGAAGACCATCAGGCCCACGAAGCCCCCCAGCGAGAGCCAGGCCGCCGCCCGCAGCTGCGGCGGGAAGAGGTCGCCGGCCGAGATCAGGTAGGCGCCGAAGAAGAGCAGCGACACCAGCAGGCCGTCGACGATCCGCTCCACCGCCACCGCGCCCACCATCGCGCTCATCCGGACGTCGCGCTCCCGGGCGACCAGGTAGGGGCGGACGAACTCGCCGAGCCGCACCGGCAGCGCGACGATGGCCATGAACCCGGCCGAGGAGATCGGCAGCAGGCGCTTGAACGGCAGCGAGGTCCCGAGCGCGCGCAGGAGGTACTCCCAGCGCAGCGTCCGGAACAGGTGGGTCACCAGCAACGTCCCCAGGTAGATGGCGATCGTCGAGGGGGCCAGCGCGCGCAGCGCCTCCCAGACGGCGTGGCGGTCCATGCCGTGCACCGCGTAGGCGACGCAGACGCCGCCCACCACCAGCGACAGCGAGGCCTGGATGAAGAGGCGGCGGCTCATCGGGGGAGCGGCGCCTCCGGGAGCTCGCCGGCCAGCATGCGGCGCGGGTTCTCGTCGAGCATCGCGGTCAGGGCGCGCTCGCCGAATTGCTTGCGGAGCCAGGCCATCCCCGCCGCCACCGACGTCTGGTCCTCGGGGCGGTGGGTGTCGGAGGCCGCCGCCGCCGCCAGCCCCTCCTGCACCAGCCGGCGCGCCGTCTTCATCTCCGCCTTGCCGTGGGCCCCCTGGAGGGCGCCCAGATCGACCATCAGCGCCGCGTGGCGGGCCAGCCGCTCGGCGAGCGCGAGGTCGCGTTGCACCGGGGCGTAGCGCTCGGGGTGCGCCATCACCGGCAGGTAGCCGCCGACGCGAAGTTGAAACAGCTCGTTCTCGATCCCGGCCGGCATCATTTGGGTGTTGACCTCGAACAGGAAGGCCGCGCCGCCGCCGTAGGCGGGGACCGTGCGCTCGCGCAGCCGCTGGTGCAGGACCGTGTCCCAGAAGTTCTCGGCGCCGAGGCCGAGCGTGGCGCCCACGCCGGCCGCCGCCGCGTCGGCCTTCACCGCGGCGAACGCGGCGTCGATCGCCTCGCGCGCGGGCATGAACATCCCGGCCCGTTGGTGCGGCGTGGCATAGAGATCCGAGAAGCCGAGCGCGGCGATCCCCCGCACCATCTGCAGCGACATCTTCCGATCGGTCGCGCCGTCGTCGAGGGCGGGGAGATAGTGGGCGTGGAGGTCGACGTAGTGGGCCATCTGACCGGCGGCGCCGCCGGGTGAGCTGAAGAGGCGGCCACCATAGCGCGCCGTCGGTGGTCCGCAAAGCCTCTCGGGCGGGACAGGCAGGGAGGACGGCGGAACGCACAGGGGCGACGGGTGGGGAGAGCGGGGGGGAGTGTCGCCAGGCAAGCTCGACCGGCCTTAATCGTTGCATGTGATTTTTCCACCACTTACAATCAATTACTTCGCCGGAACGCCGATTGCTCGCGGTCCGACGAAGGTCCCAAGGTCCAAAGGAGCGAGAGCACGATGAGCGAGAAAGTGGTGCTTCCGAAGTTCGAGATTCCGTCGGAGCGCGCCCACCCGGCCGTCGCGGCCGCGAAGATCATCGGCGGTCTGTTGCTTGTCTCCCTGCTGCTCCTCGGTGGCGCCACCTACCGGCGGCACGCCGCGCAGCTCGCCGCCGAGCAGCAGCGCGACGCGCTCATCGCCGCCCGCATCGCCGAGGCGAACGCCGCCGTCGAGGCCGCCAAGGCCCGCGCCGCCGAGGCCGCCGCCAAGGAGGCCGCCGAGAAGGCCAAGGTGGAGGCCGCCAAGCTGGCCGAGAAGGAGGCCAAGGAGAAGGCCGCCGCGTCCGCCAAGGCCGCCCTGGCCGACGCGGGCCACCACCACGGGCACCACCACGCCGCCGGCAAGGCGAGCGGCAAGGGGAAGGCGCTGGCGGCGGCCAAGAGCTCCGGCGACGACAAGAAGGCGGCGCCCAAGTCGACGCGCGACAACGCCGCGATCGACAAGCTCCTCGCCTCGTTCAAGTAGTGACGTATCCCGCGCGCGGCCGTCGCCGGCGGCGCGTTGAAGCGGGCGGCGAATCGTGTTACCAGGAAAGGGCACATGTCCGATCGACGTGAGAATTCGGTCCTGTTTTCGCTGAAGGAGCTGCGTCGGATCGAGGACGATCGCGTCCGTCAGGAACAGGACGAGCTGGCCGCGCGCCGCGAGGCGGAGCGGGCGGCGAAGGAGGCGGCCGAGCGCGCCGCCCGCGAGGCCGAGGCGCAGCGCCAGCGGGAAGAGGCCGAACGGGCCCGCCAGGCCGAGGAAGAGGTCGCGGCTCGGGCCCGCGAGGACCAGATGCGGCTGCAGGAGGCGGAGCGCCGCGCGCGCGTCGAGGGGGAGATGCGCATCCACCAGGAGCGCATGCGCCTCGAGGTGCAGGCCAAGGCGCGCAACTCGCCGGTCAAGGCGGTGGTGACCGTGGCGGTCATCCTGATCGCCATCGGCGGCGGCCTCGGCTACAAGATGTACAGCCAGCACCAGGCGGAGATGGCGGCGCAGCGCGAGCGCCTCGCCGCGGTGGAGGCGGCCAAGGCCAGGGTCGAGGCCGAGAAGGCGGCGGCCGAGGCCGAGTACAAGTCGCAGATGGCGGCCATTCAGAAGGAGATGAACGACAAGCTGGCCTCGGCCAAGAACGACGAGGAGCGCGCCAAGATCCGCGCCGAGGCGGCGCAGCGCGCGCAGGCCGCCCGCACGAAGCACTCGTCGTCGGCGGGCAGCAAGAGCGAGACCGCGACCTCGCCGAGCGTCCACAAGCCCGGCAAGCACGAGATCAGCGACAACCCGCTCGAAGGGCTCTAAGATTCGCCCGCGATGTCCATGTCGACGATCGGTGCGGATCTCTTCGAAGAGAACCGGAAGCGCCTCCTCGCGCTCCTGACCCGGCTCTCGTTCGAGCAGCGCGAGGTGACGCTCGCCTCGGGCGCCAAGAGCAACTTCTACATCGACTGCAAGCAG
>DASZVW010000363.1:0-2629 GCA_035546895.1 Polyangia bacterium | reverse complement strand
GTCGGAGCGCGCGTCCGGCGCGGCCGAGGGGCCCGCCACCGCCGAGACCGTCGCCGCCCGCGCGGCGCTGGCCGCCGGCGACGCGCCGCGGGCGCTGCAGATCTACCGGACGATGGCGCAAGGGACCGGCCCCGCGGCGGAGAACGCCGCCTACGAGGTCGGCAAGGTCCTGAACGAGAAGATGGGCCAGCCACAGAACGCGGTGGCCGCCTGGCGGCGCTACCGGGCCGCCAACCCCGACGGGATCCTCCGCGTCGAGGCCGACGTGTCGATCATCGAGACGCTGGCCCGCACCGGCGACGGCGACGAGGCGCTCTCCGAGGCCAACGACTTCCTGCGCCGCCACCCGGACAGCGAGCGCCGCGCCGAGATCGCGCGGCTGGCGGGCGACCTCTACCGCGCGCGCGGCGACTGCCGCCGCGCCGTCGCGGCCTACCAGGTCACGCTCGGCGCCTCGCGCCCGCGCGACGCCGTCGAGGCGGCCGCCTTCCACCGCGCCGACTGCCTGGTCCGCCTGGGCGACGCCGGCGGCGCCGACGCCGCGCGCGCCTACCTGCGCGCCTACCCGAACGGCAAGTTCCACGGCGAGGCGGCGGCGCTGGCCGGCGGCGCGGCGCCGCGCCGGTAGGGCCGGCCGTGGCGCGCCGGTTTCCGTTCGCCTGCGCGCTGGCGGCCGTCGCCGCAAGCGCCGGAGCATGCCAGCAGACGCTGGTGCTCGACGACCTCGGCCCCGACGCCGGCCGGCCGGGGACGGGCGGCGCGAGCGGAAGCGGCGGCAGCGGCGGCCCGATCGACGCCTCCACCGACGCGCGCTGCTTTGGCAATCAACCGCAGCCCATCGGGGCGGTGGCCGACCAGCCCGTCGTGCTGGTAGCGCTCGATCGGTCGGCCGAGATGACCATGATGGGCACGCAGTTCGGATCCAACAGTGAATTCAGCGAGGCGGTCACCGATCTCAGCGCGCAGGTCGGCAGCTACGCCCCCAGCGGGCAGCACCTCAATCGCCGATCCCTCGTCTTCGGTTACCTCGAATTCCCCGAGGGCGATGACTGTGGTGCCGCCGGATGTTGCGCGAGCGACGGCCGGGACACAGACAGCTATCAGGACTTCACCAACGCCACGATGAGCTGCCAATCGTCGGCCAACACTTGCGGCCCCTCGACGAATCACCCGGTGGCCGCCGCGCTCTCCAAAGCCCAAGCTTTCTTCAACTTCGGCTCGGGGGCGGTCCAGACCACAGAGCGGTACGTGCTGCTGGTAACCGACGACTTGCCGAGCGGCGGCTGCAGTCTCCAGGAGAACGACTGCCAATTGGCGGAGGATCAAGCGTACGACCTGGCGATGTCGAACGTCACCACCGTCGTCGTCCACGTCGGCGCCTCGACGAACACCGGCTGCCTTCAGAACCTGGCCGACATTCAGGGCGCTCCTCCGCCCTACTACGGCGACTCGACCCTCTACTACAACGCGCCGATGGCGGACGATCTCCAGACGACGATCGCCAAATACGTCATCCCGGCCATGGCGCAGGGCGCCTGCCGCTTCACGCTCACCAACACGCCGAGCGACCCGAGCGCGCTCACCGTCTCGCAAGGAATGACGACGGTGCCGCAGGACCCCAAGAACGGCTGGACCTATGTCGGCGACAGCGGCACCGCGCGCCTCATCCTGCACGGCACCGCCTGCAACAACTTTCTCGGCAGCCAGTTCGGCGGCCTGACGGTGTCCGGCGGGTGCGTCCCGAACCACCCAGGCCAGACGCCCTGAGAGGGTGACTTACCCGAGCGCCTGTTCGAGGTCGCGGACGAGGTCGTCGGTGTGCTCGATGCCGACGGAGAGGCGGATGAGGCCGTCGCCAATGCCGAGGGCGCGGCGGCGGTCGGGGGGGATCGAGGCGTGGGTCATGATCGCCGGGTGCTCGGCCAGCGACTCGACGCCGCCGAGAGACTCAGCGCAGGTGAAGACGCGGAGGCGCTTGAGGAACGAGCGCGCCTTGGCCAGCGTGCCGCGCCCCGGGCGGAGCTCGAAGGACAGCATGCCGCCGAAGCCGGACATCTGGCGGCGGGCCAGCGCGTGCTGCGGGTGCGAGCGGAGGCCCGGGTAGATCACGCGCGCGATCTCGCGGCGGCGTTCGAGCCAGCGGGCGACGGCCAGCGCGTTCTCCTGGTGGCGCTCCATCCGCACGGCCAGCGTCTTGGTCCCGCGCAGGACCAGGAAGCTGTCGAACGCCGGCTGGCTGCCGCCCATCGAGTTCTGCACGAAGGCCAGGCGCGCCCGCAGCGCGGGGTCGCGGCCGATGACGGCGCCCCCGACGACGTCGGAGTGGCCGTTCAGGTACTTGGTGGTCGAGTGGACCACCAGGTCGGCGCCGAGGTCGAGCGGGCGCTGGAAGTACGGCGTCATGAAGGTGTTGTCGACGGCCAGCAGGACGCCGCACGCGGCGCAGGCGCGCGCCACGGCCCGGATGTCGGCCAGGTGCAGCAGCGGGTTGGTGGGGGTCTCCATCCAGCAGAGCTTGGTGCGCGGGCCGATGGCGGCGGCGACGGCACGCGCGTCGCGGGCGTCGACGTAGGTGAACGTCAGGCCGAAGCGGCGGAAGACCTTGTCGAACAGGCGGAAGCTGCCGCCG
>DASZVW010000362.1:0-1510 GCA_035546895.1 Polyangia bacterium | reverse complement strand
GCGTGGGTGGGGCTGCGCCCCTCCCACGGGCCCACCCCGGGATGCGACGAGAGCCGGGGCCGGATCTGGCTAGGCAGGCAAGTCTCCGGCGGGCAAAGCCCGCCTTCGATCAACTGAGAGATCTGATGGCGCGGCTCGCCTGGCTCGGCGAGTTGAGCCTTGCGCGGGAAGATCGGGCCGGGTGTGCAGGGCGTGGAGGGTGAGCAGGCCCGAGCTTGCCGCGCAAGGCGCCCCGCGAGACAGTGGGAGAATCTGATGGCGCGCTTCGCGGTCAAAATCGAGGGCAAGGAACGGATCGTCGAGCTCGGCGACGGCGACGGCGCGGCGCCGAAGCCGCGCGTCGACGGCGTGGAGATCGCCGTCGAGGTCCTGGAGGCGGAGCCGGGGGTCTGGGTCCTGCGCGGCGAGGGCGGGCAGACCGTCGCCGCGGTCGACGGCGCGGGCGCCAAGATGACCGTCGAGATCCGGCGGCCGGGCGGCGATCCGCTGGTGCTGGCGGCCGAGGTGGCGGACGCGCGCCGCGCCGCCGTCGCCGGCCCGGCGCGCGCGGGGAACGACGCCGCCCCGGTGACCATCCGCTCGCCGATCCCGGGGCGGGTGGTCAAGCTGCTGGTGAAGGCCGACGAGGCCGTCAAGGCCGGCCAGACTGTCGTGGTGCTGGAGGCGATGAAGATGGAGAACGAGCTGCGCGCCCCCCGCGCCGGCCGCGTCGCCGCCGTCCGCTGCGCGGAGGGGGCGGCCGTGGAAGCCGGTCAGGATCTCGTCACCCTCGCGTAGACCGAGGTAATCTCACGGCGATGCTCGCGGCGCTGGTGGTCGCCTCCTTGTTGGCGCAGGCGGAGCCGGCCCCGCCGGAGCCGGGCGCGCCGGTGGTGGCGGCCCCCACGCCGCCGCCGCCCACGCCCGACAACACCTTCGCCGTCTACGCCGGCTGGGGGCGGCGGCTCGGCAGCGAGGCCTCGACGATCGGCCCCGCCAACGGCTTCTCGGTCGGGGGCCTCTACCAGCGGCGCTACCTGACGCTGGCCGGCGGCTTCGAGCTCGGCGGCGCGCTCGACTTCTTCTACGACAAGTTCGAGACCGACGTGACCGGCTCCGCCATGGACGACAACGGGAACGAGCAGACCTTCCCGGCCCAGCGGACGATCTCCCAGACCAGCTTCACGCTGCTGCAGACGGCGGCCTGGCGGCGCGGGCGCGTCCGCCCGTTCCTGGGCGCCGGCCCCGGCTTCACCATCGCCTACTTCTCGACGCCCGAGCTGCTCTACCGCCCCGGCAGCTTCGACGCCGTGCAGCCGCTCCTGCGCGGCGCCGGCGGCCTCGACGTGCAGATCACCCACGACGTCATCGTCTCGGTGCGCGCCGGCTACACGCTGGTCCTCACCCACCCGACCTACACGCCCGCCACCGTCAGCTACTCGTTCCTGGGCGACCTCTTCGACGCCGACCTGGGCGTGGCGTTCCAGTTCTAGGCGATGGGCCGCCGCGCGCTCACCCTCTCGCTGCTGAT
>DASZVW010000361.1:0-6159 GCA_035546895.1 Polyangia bacterium | reverse complement strand
GTACCTGTTCTTCCCGTTGCTGGAGAACAACTTCCCCCCCAAGACGGGCCAGATCGATTCGAACCAGATCGACATAACCGGGTTCAACATCGACATCACACCGCTCGCCGGCACCACCCCGGGCACCGACACGGTGCTCGCCGGGAACGCGCAGGCGCACTTTCGCACCGCCTGGTCGGGAAGCATCATGTCCGGAGGCGGCCAGCTGACCGCCATCGTCGAAGCCTTCCCGGTCGCGCTGGCCAATCAGCTGCTCACCTCGGGCGGCGTCTCGGGCGATCCGACGGCCACCCTCGACCTGCGCGTGCAGGCGATCGGGACCACCGTGGGCGGGACGGACGTGCAGTCGGATCCGTTCGACTTCCCCGTCGAGATCTGCGTCGGCTGCCTGGTCTCCAACCTGCAACCGTGCCCCTACAGCGCCGCGCCCACCAACACCGGCAACGTCTGTAATGTGGCCCAGGACGATCCCGTCGACTGCTGCCTCGACAGCGCCGGCGGGCTCGTCTGCCCCCCGACGGTGGCCTCGAAGTGACCGGCGGGCGCCTGCTGCTGGCGATCTCGCTCCTCGCGCCGCTCGCCTGCTCGTCGGCGAGCAACAACAGCTACCTGCCGCCCACGGGCGGCGGCACCGGCACCGGCGGCTCGGGCCCCCACGGCAAAGTCACGGTGGTCATCACCGCCCCCGCCGATCAGACGACGGTCAATCAGAACACCACCCTCACCGTCACCGCCACCATCGACGACGACGGCAGCGACTTCATCGACAACACCAGCGTGACGGCCACCCTCACCTCCGGCAGCAGCACGGTGGCGGTCGGCCAGCTCACCACCTCGGGGAGCGACAGCTACGCGGGCATGCTCAGCATCGGCGCCCTGCCGGCCGGCAGCTACACCCTCACGGTCGCGGCCGCCAGCTCGGGCGGCGCCACCGGGCAGCAGTCGGTCTCGCTGACCATCACCGCCGGGCCGACCTTGATCGTGAACTCGCCGGTCGAGGGGAAGTCGTACAACGGCAGCGTGACGATCGAGATCCTGGTCGGCCAGGGGGCCATGCCGCCCGTGGCGACGCTGGCCGGCGCCAAGCTGACCCAGCTCACGCTCGACCAGGCCGCCAGCACCACCGCCACCGACGACTACCGGGAGACGATCTTCTTCGGACCTGCGGCCGCCGCCCCGGCCGGCACCGAGGCCTTTCAGGTCTCGGGCGTCCAGCTGCTCGATGTCACCGACAGCGACGGCAACACCACCTCGGAGGTGAAGCGGGCCTTCGTCATCGACCAGACCGGCCCGACCTTCGCCGCCACCACGCCGCCGCCGGGGGCGCTGGTGGGCGGCGTGGTGACCGTCTCGGCGTCGGTCGCCGACGACTCCGGCGTGCTCGCCTCGTCGGTGGTGGCCGTCATCGGCGACGCCGCCGGCAACCCGCTCTTCACGCTCCAGCTCCAGCCCGACCTGGCCGGCGGTTACAGCGCGCTGTTCGACACCGCCAACCTCACCGCCTGCAACAGCGATCCGGGCTCGCTCTGCATCGTCTTCCCCACCGTCTCCTTCCGCGCCACCGACACCGTCGGCAACGAGTCGTCGCTCGGCTACGCCTTCTCCGTCGACAACGTGGCGCCCATCGCCGATCTCGACCCGCCGCAGATGCGCCAGATGCGCCTCGGCACCAACGGCTACGAGTGCTCGTTCGCCTTCGATCCGCTCGGCGTCGACCAGTTCGTCGGCGACATGCCGAACGACCGCTGCGCGGTGCCGCAGGTGTTCGATCTGCGGGCGCGCATCGAGGACGACGGGAACCACGCGACCGGCCTGAAGGTGGTGCCGATCGCCGGCATCGATCCCGACGCCACCAGCGTCTACGTCCTCGACGTCCCCGACGCCTCGAGCAACCAGCCGCTGGTGGTCGACAGCGACGGGGACGGCAACTGCGACGCCATCAACCCGCTGCTGGTCCCCACGGTGGGCCCGCTGACCCAGAGCGATCAGGTGCTCAAGGTCCGCCTCGCCGGCGTCCCGCCGGGCGGCGGCGCCGACTTCCGCCCCGACTCGAGCCTCCCGGCCAGCGCCCCCTGCGGCCAGGGGACGGCCACCGCCCCGCCCAAGGTCCTCTGCGGCGCGGCCGGGTTCGAGCAGCCGACGGTGGCCATCGCCTACGCGAACGACCTCCCTGCGATCTGGTCGGTCGAGCCGATCGACGCGGACCTCTGCTTCGGCGATCAGTTCGACACGCTGGCCAACAACATCCCCCAGAACCAGTGGCTCTGCATCGCGGTCGCGACCACCGATCTCGCCGGCAACAAGAGCGTCTCGGCGCCGATCCGGGTCTACGTCCAGTACCAGGAGAACGGCGGCTTCTGCGCGGCGCCGCCGGCCAGCGCCGGCCCGCCGCCTACCTGCACGGGGACCTTCGACCCCGCCGCCAACACGGCCGCCACCGGGAGCTGCCAGACGCGCCAGTTCGGCGCCGGCGAATACTATTGCGCGCCCGGCGGCTGCTGAGCCCGCCCGCGCCGCCGACACCGCGCTATCCTCGACGCCCATGGGCGAGCCGGCCGTGGTCGTCGATTCGCTGGTCAAGCGGTTCACCACCAAGACGGCGGTGGCCGGCCTCTCGTTCTCCGTGGCGGCCGGCGAGATCTACGGGCTGCTCGGCCCCAACGGCGCCGGCAAGACCACCACCCTGCGCGTGCTGGCCGGCATCCTCACCCCCACCGCCGGGCGCGCGCGGGTGGCGGGCGTCGACGTGGCCGCCGATCCGCTCGAGGTCCGCCGCCACCTCGGCTTCCTGACCAACACCACCGGCCTCTACGCGCGGCTGACCGGGCGCGAGCTGCTCGACTACTTCGCGCGGCTCTTCGGCCTGCCGGCGGCGGCGGCCGAGGCCCGGGTGGCGGCGCTGGCCCGCGCGCTCGACCTGGCGCCGTTCTTCGGGCGCCGCTGCGAGGCGCTCTCCACCGGCGAGCGGCAGCGGCTGTCGATCGCGCGCGCCATGCTCCACGATCCGGCGGTCATGATCCTCGACGAGCCGACCGCCGGCCTCGACGTCCTCGCCTCGCGCTTCCTGCGGGCGTTCGTGCGCGCCGAGCGCGACCGCGGCAAGGCGGTCGTCTTCTCCACCCACTACCTGGCGGAGGCCGAGCTGCTCTGCGATCGGATCGGACTCCTCCACCAGGGGCGGCTCCTCGCCGAGGGGACGCCGGCCGCGCTGCGGGCGGCGGCGGGCGACGCCCCCAGCCTCGAGGAGGCGTTCCTGCGCCTGGTCAGCGCCGCCGACGGCGCACCCGCCGCCGCCGTGGAGGCCGGCTCGTGAAGCTGCGCGAGGTGCGGCTGGTCGCCGGCAAGGAGCTGCGCGAGACGCTGCGCGATCGCCGCACGCTGGCGGTGATGGTGCTCTTCCCGCTGGTGGTCTACCCGCTCGTCTCGCTGGTGACCGCCCAGGTGCTGGCCGCCCGGGCGGCGCGCGTGGAGGCGCACGTGGCGCGCGTCGCGGTGAGCGGCCCACCGGCGCTCGCCGCCGAGCTCGGCCGCCGCCTCGCCTCGCCCGAGGTGACCGTGGTCCCGGCGGCCGGCGCGGCCGCCGCCCGCGCCGCGCTCGGCGACGGCCGGATCGACGCCGCCGCCGAGGTGGCGCCCGGCCACCCGCCGGCGGTCCGGCTCGCCTACGACGAGACGCGCGAGGAGTCGAGCGCCGCGCGCGATCGGGTCGAGCACCTGCTGGAGGCGCCCGCCGCCGGCCGCTGCGCGCCCGACTTCACCGTCGCCGCGGTCGGCATCGCGCGCCGGGCGAAGGTGAGCGGCTACGTCCTCTCCAAGGTCCTGCCGCTGGTGGTGGTGGTGATGGTGATGCTGGGCGCCTTCCACCCGGCCATCGACATCACCGCCGGCGAGCGCGAGCGGAGCACGCTGGAGACGACGCTGTCGGCGCCCATCGATCGGGCGGCGCTGATGGCCGGCAAGGTGCTGGCCGTCGCCACGCTGGCCACGCTGACCGGCGTGCTCAACCTGGCCTCCATGTCGCTCACCGTGCTGGAGGGGACGCGCCTGGTCGGCAGCGCCGCCAACCTGACCATCCCCTGGGTGCAGGCCGCGCTGGCGTTCGCCGTCGTCCCGCCCACCGCCTTCCTGTTCGCCTCGGTGATGGTGGCGATCGGCGCGCTGGCCCGCAGCTTCAAGGAGGCGCAGACGCTGCTCACGCCGGTCTACTTCCTCTGCATGGCGCCGGCGCTGGCCGCCGGGCTGGGCGACTTCCGGCTGGGCGCCGGCACGGCGTTCGTCCCCGGCGTGGGGGTGACGCTCCTGGCGCGCGACCTCATCCTGGGGCGCGCCTCGCTGGTGATGGCGCTGGCCGTCCTGGCCAGCACCGCGCTCTACGGCGCGGCGGCGCTGGCGCTGGCGGCGCGGCTCTACGACTCCGAGCGGCTGTTCTTCACCGACGAGGCGAGCCTGGGGCTCGGCGCCTGGCTCCGGCACGTGGTGAGCGGGCGCGCCGCGGCACCGGCCGGAAACCACGCCGCTCCGGCGGCCGACGAGCCGCCGACCGCCGGCCACGCGATCGCGCTCTACGGGATCGCCTGCGTGCTGCTCTTCTTCGTCTTCGTGCCGCTCGAGACCTGGCGCCTCGAGCCGGGGCTGCTCGTCTCCGAGTGGGCGGGGCTGGGGGGCCTCACCTGGCTGTACGCGCGCGGCCGCGGACAGCCCCTGCGGCAGGTCCTGCGCCTGCGCGCCCCCACCCCGACGGCGCTGAGCGGCGCGGCGCTGGTCGGCCTCTCCGCCTGGCTGGTGATCGGCCTCCTGGCGGAGTCGATCCTCCCCGCCCCCAAGGAGGTGGTGGAGAACCTGCGGCGCGCCATCGCGCCGCCGGGCGGCGGACGCGGGCTGCCGGCCACGCTGTTCCTCATGGCGCTCACCCCCGCGATCTGCGAGGAGGCGCTGTTCCGCGGGCCCATCCTGCGCGGCCTCCGCGCCCGCTTCTCGCCCGCCGCCGCCGCCATCCTCACCGGGCTGCTGTTCGGCATCTACCACCTCGACGCCTGGCGCCTCATCCCGACCGCCCTGCTCGGCGTGGCGCTGTCGGGCATCGCGCTGGCGAGCGACTCGATCCTCCCGGCGATGGCGGCCCACTTCCTCAACAACGCCTCGCTGATCGTCCTCGCCCGCCTGCACGCCGACGACACGGCGACGCTCGCCGCGCGCACGAAGCTCTTCCTCGGCACGCTCGGTGCTTTGGTGTTGGGGCTGGGAATCTACCTGCTCAGCCGCGCCGCGAAGACACGACGCGGTATGTAGCGTACTTCACCAACTTTTGATTGTCAGAATTCTGGCTCGTGCTACAAACCCCTCAGATGTCCGCAGACGACAAGGAACTGATCGGGCTGTTGCGCAAGTGCGCGGTGCTCGCGGAGACGCCCCTCGACTCGCTGCAGGCACTGCTCCCGGGTGTGACTACCGGGAGTTACCGCCCGCGTCAGGTCATATATCTTCCCGGCGACCGCGCGCAGGGGGTCCACTTCCTGACCAGCGGGAGAATCAAGATTTCCAAGGTCACGCGCGACGGCAAGGAGCTGACCCTCGCCTACCGCACGGAGGGTGACTTCTTCGGCGAGCCCTGCCTGCTCGACGGCGGGCCGCGCGAGGAGATGGCCGAGGCGATGGACGCCTCGACGACCGTCGAGGCGCCGCGCGAGGCGCTCGACGAGCTGCTCAAGAACGACGGCAGCGCGGCCTACAAGTTCGCGCGCGCGCTCATCGCCCGGCGCAAGGACCTGGAGACGCGGGTCGAGCAGCTCATCTTCAAGGATGTGGGGGCCAAGCTGGCCGAGCTGCTCTTGAGCCTCGGCCAGGAGCACGGGGTGAGCGATCAGCGCGGCCTGATCGTCGGCCTCAAGATCACGCACCAGGAGATGGCGAACCTGATCGGCTCGACCCGGGAGACCGTCTCGTTGACGCTCTCCCAGTTCAAGCGCAAGGGGCTGATCCAGACCGAGGGGCGGCGCGTGATCCTCTCGGACCCCGAAGGGCTGCGCGCGCTGGCCTGAGCGCGGCGCTCAGGATCCAGCGCGCCGTCAGCGCGCCGGCGTCACCAGCCGCCGCGGCGTGAGCGCCCGCGGCCTTCGCCGTAGTCGCCCCCACCGCCGCCGCGATCGCCGCGGCCGCCGC
>DASZVW010000360.1:0-6877 GCA_035546895.1 Polyangia bacterium | reverse complement strand
GCCTCCTCGCGGGTGACCACCTGCGCGGGGAGGGCGCCGCCGAAGGGGAGGTGGCGCGCGGCCGTCACCGCGACCAGCAGCCGGTCGAGCGCCGGGCGCACCGAGTCGTCGGTGAGCGGGGCGACGCCGAGCGCCAGCACCAGGGCGGTGACGAGCTTGCTCACGCCAGCCACGGGCGCGAGTTTGAGGTAAATAGGCGGACCGTTCAATGAGCGTTTCGGGGCCGGATCTCGACGGGCTGACGGCGCCCGCGCGGCGCGGGTTCGCGCAGGCGCTGCGCGAGCTCCGCGGCCTCCTGCCGGGCGCGCGCGCGGTCGAGCTCTACGGCGCCGCCGGCTCGCTGGGGGCGGCGCTGGCCGCCAGCCTGGTCGGCGAGCAGACGCTGCTCTACGTGGTCCCCGACGAAGAGACGGCCGAGGCGCGCCTGCACGACCTGGGGTTCTTCCTGTCCACCCTGCCGCCGGCGGCGGCCGGCGACGATCCGCTGGCCCCGCCCGCCGTGCTCGAGCTGCCGGCGCCCGACGCCTCGCCGTACGCCGAGGTGCAGCCCGATCGCCGGTCGGTGCTCCGCCGGATGGCTGTGCTGTTCCGCCTCGCGCGCGGGTTCGCCCCCCGGGTGCTGGTCGCCTCGGCGGCGGCGCTCTTCCGCCGGGTGGTGCCGCGGGCACCCTTCGACGCGCTCTGCGAGGTGATCTCGGCCAAGGCGACGCTCGATCGCGAGGCGACCATCGCGGCGCTGGTGCGGGCGGGCTTCTCGCGGGCGCCGGTGGTCGAGGACGCGGGGACGTTCGCCGTGCGCGGCGCGGTCATCGATCTGTTTCCGCCCGTCTACCGCCACCCGGTGCGCATCGAGCTCTTCGGCGACGAGATCGAGTCGATCCGCCTCTACGACGCGGCCACGCAGCGGACGCTGCGGCCGCTGGAGGTCGTCCACCTCCACCCGGTGCGGGAGACCATCACCACGCCGGGCGCCGATCCGCGCGCCAAGCTGCTGGCCGCCGCCGACGAGGCGGTCTATCCGTCGTCGAAGACGCGGCGCCTGCTCGAGCAGATCGAGGAGGGGGAGCAGTTCTTCGGCATCGAGGCGCTGGCCCCCGCCTTCCATCCCCGGATGGCGCCGCTGTTCGACTACCTGCCCGAGGGGGCGCTCTGCGTGGTCGAGGATCCGGAGGCGGTGGTCGAGGAGGCCCGGCGGCAGGCGACCCGGCTGCGCGAGGCGGCGTCCGCCCGCCACCTCGAGCACCGGCTGGCGCTGCCGGCGCACGACTTCGTGCTCGGCGAGGAGGAGGCGGCCGAGGCGCTCGGCGCGCGGCGGCGGCTGGAGATCCGGCCGGTGGAGATCGCCCGCTTCGCGGCGGCGCCGGACGCGCCGCCGCGGGTGCGGATCGAGTCGTCGCCGCACACCGCGCTGCGCGCCGAGCTGCGCGAGGCGCGCGCGCACCTGCCCGAGCACCAGGACGAGATCGACGTCGGCAGGCCGTTGCGGGATCGGATGCGGGCCTGGCTCGACGGCGGCAACCGGATCCGCGTCGTCGCCTCCACCCGCACGCACGCCGACCGGCTGGCGGCGCTGCTGCGGGCGCTGGGGCTGGCCACCTCCGTCGCCCCGCACGGCGGGACGGGCGATCTGTTCGCGGCCGGCGGCGTCCCGCTGGAGGTCCTGGTTGGCCCCTTGCGGCGCGGGTTCGCCTTGCCGGCCGATCGCCTGATCGTCGTCGCCGAGGAGGAGATCTTCGGCCCCCGCGCGGCGCGCGAGGCCCGCCCGGTGAAGGCGCCGGCGCTGGGCGACCTGACGGAGATCGCGGAGGGCGATCTCATCGTCCACGACGAGCACGGCGTCGGCCGCTACCGCGGCCTCAAGAAATTGACCGTGCGCGGGGTGCCGCAGGACTTCCTGCAGCTCGAGTACGACGGCGGTCAGATCTACCTGCCCGTCTACCGCATCGGGCTCGTCCACCGCTACACGGGCGGCGAGGGGGACGCGGTCCGGCTCGACAAGCTGGGAGCCAAGACCTGGCAGGAGAAGCGGCGGCGCGTCTCGGCCGAGGCGCGCAAGATCGCCGAGGAGCTGATGCAGCTCTACGCGCAGCGGGCGGCGCTGGCCGGCCACGCCTTCCCGGGGCCCGACGGGGTGTTCCAGGCGTTCGAGGAGACCTTCCCCTTCGAGGAGACGCCCGACCAGGAGAAGGCGATCGCGGCGGTGCTGGGCGACATGCAGAACGGCGTGCCGATGGACCGCCTCATCTGCGGCGACGTCGGCTACGGCAAGACCGAGGTGGCGCTGCGGGCCACGCTGCTGGCGGTGCTGGGCGGCAAGCAGGTGGCGGTGCTGGCGCCGACCACGGTGCTGGCCGAGCAGCACTTCGTCACCTTCTCCGACCGCTTCAGCGACTTCCCGGTGCGGCTGGCGGTGCTGTCGCGCTTCCGCACCAAGGCCGAGCAGGCGGTCACCATCGCCGCGCTCGCCGACGGGAAGATCGACGTGGTGGTGGGGACGCACCGGGTGCTCTCGCGCGACGTCCGCTTCCACGACCTCGGCCTGCTGGTCGTCGACGAGGAGCAGCGGTTCGGCGTCACCCACAAGGAGCGCCTCAAGGAGCTGCGCACGCAGGTCGACGTGCTGACGCTGACCGCCACCCCGATCCCGCGCACGCTGCAGATGGCGATGGGGGGGCTGCGCGAGATCTCCATCATCGCCACGCCGCCCGCCGACCGGCTGGCCATCCGCACCTTCGTCTGCCGGTTCGACCGCGACCTGCTCGGCGAGGCGCTCCGGCGCGAGCTGGCCCGCGGCGGCCAGATCTTCTTCGTCCACAACCGGATCGAGGACCTCCCCGAGCAGGCGGCCAAGCTCCGCGAGATCGCGCCCCAGGGGACCCGCATCGCCGTCGCGCACGGCCAGATGCCGGAGGGGGAGCTGGAGAAGGTGATGGTCGACTTCGTGGACGGCCGCTATGACGTGCTCTGCTGCACCACCATCATCGAGTCGGGGCTCGACATCCCGCGCGCCAACACGATGATCGTCAACCACGCCGACCGCTTCGGCCTGGCGCAGCTCTATCAGCTGCGCGGGCGGATCGGCCGCTCGCGCGAGCGCGCCTTCTGCTATCTGGTGGTCCCCGAGGAGACCAAGATGACGCCGGAGGCGAAGCAGCGGCTGGCGGTCCTCCAGCGCTTCACCGAGCTGGGCGCCGGGTTCCAGGTGGCCACGCACGACCTCGAGATCCGCGGCGCCGGCGAGCTGCTGGGCGAGCGGCAGCACGGCGCGGTGGCCCAGGTCGGCTTCGAGACCTACGCCCGGATCCTGGAGGAGGCGGTCGCCGAGCTGCGCGGCCAGCCGATCAAGCCGGAGCACGATCCGGAGATCTCGGTCGACGTGCCGGCGTTTCTGCCCGACGACTACGTCCCCGACGCCGGCCAGCGGCTCGACTTCTACCGGCGCCTGGCCCAGGCGCGCGGCGAGGACGACGTGCAGGCCACGCTGGCCGAGCTGGCGGACCGCTACGGCGCGCTCCCCGAGGAGGCGCTGCTGCTCGGCGAGGTGATGACCGACAAGACGCTGGTGCGCGCGTTGGGGGCGCTCGGCTACGAGCTCGGCCCGGCGCGGTTCACGCTCGCCCTCCGCAGCGACACCCCGCTCGATCCCGGCAAGGTGCTGAAGCTGGTCCAGGCCAAGGGGAGCCGCTTCAAGCTGACCCCCGACATGCGTCTCTCCTACACCTTCGACGAGGGCGAGAAGCGCGATCGGATGGCGGCGGCGCGCGCCCGCTTGACGCAGCTCGTGACGCTGACCGCCGCCTGAGGTGGTCGCCGGGCCATCCGTCCGGTTTTCGAGTACGCTTCCCGCATGTACACGCTCCTGCACATCGCGGCGCTCACGGTGACGGTGCTCCTGCTCGCCCGCCTGCTCCCTTCGGTGCGGGTCAAGAGCGTCGGCTCGGCGCTGGTGGTGGCCATCGTCTTCTCGGTCCTCAACGTCCTGCTCGGGTGGCTCATCCGCGCCTTCCTGATCGTCCCCGCGATCCTGACGCTGGGGCTGCTGTTTCTCTTCGTCCCCTTCATCGTCAACACGGTCCTGCTCTGGCTGACCGACAAGCTGCTGGGCTCGTTCGAGATCGAGACGCTGGGGGGCCTCTTCACCTCGGCCGCCATCCTGACGGCGGTGAACTGGATCTTCCACGTCGTGATCCGGGCGCACATGGTGGGGATGTACGGTCCCGGTCCGACCCGCTGGATCTAGCGCCCGGGGCGTGTAATCTCTCGCGGATGGCCACGACGACCCTCCGCCCGCACACCCTCGCCTGCGCCCTGGGCGCGCTCGCGCTCGCCGGCGCCGCCTGCAAGCACGGCGGCGCCACCACCGGCGAGGCCCGCAACGTCGATCCCTCGCAGGTGGTGGCCAAGGTCGACGACGCCGTCATCACCGTCGAGGACGTGCAGGAGCGGATCAACAAGCAGTCGCCGTTCGTGCGCGCCCGCTACACCAGCGCCGAGAAGAAGAAGGAGTTCGTCGACGGGCTGGTGAAGTTCGAGGTGATGGCCGCCGAGGCCGCCCGCCGCGGCTACGACAAGGACCCCGACGTGCAGCGGGTCATGAAGCAGCAGATGATCTCCAAGCTGATGCAGAAGGACTTCGAGTCCAAGCTGAAGGTCGAGGACGTCCCCGAGCCCGACGTCGAGAAGTACTACAACGAGCACCCCACCGAGTTTCACCAGAAGGACGAGGTGCGGGTGAGCGCCATCTTCACGCCCGACAAGGCCAAGGCCGAGAAGGCCTACGCCGAGGCGCGCGCCCTGGCCAAGACGCCCGGCGCCGACCAGAAGGGGTTCCGCGATCTGGTGGCCAAGTACTCGGACGACGAGGAGTCGAAGCCGCGCGGCGGCGACCTCTCGTTCTTCGCCGAGGACTCGGCGACGGTGCCGAAGCCGATCGTCGAGGCGGCGTTCAAGCTCAAGGACGTCGGCGACCTGGCCCCGCCGGTGAAGACCGACAAGGGGTGGGCGGTGGTCCGCCTCACCCAGAAGCGGCCGGGGTTCAACCGCCCGCTGGCCGAGGTCAAGCGCCAGATCCAGCAGCGGCTGTTCCGGGACCTGCGGTCGAAGGCGATGGAGGACTTCGTCAACGACCTCAAGAAGAAGAGCAGCATCACCATCAACGACGACAACCTGGCCAAGGTGGTGGTCGAGGCGGGGACGGGCCGCCCCCCGGGGATGGAGATCCCGGGCGTCCCCGGCTCGCCGGCCGGCGCGCCGCCCCCCGGAACGCCGGCCCCGCGCCCGGTGGGCGTGGGGATGCAACCCGCGGGCGTGCACCAGGCTCCAACCCACCCGTGAAGTACCGCAGCACTGCATTCCTGGTGGCGACGGCCGCGCTCGCCCTGGCGCCGGGGCGCGCCCGCGCGCGGGTGGTCGAGCGGGTGGCCGCGGTGGTCGGCGACCAGCTGGTGCTGGCCAGCGAGGTGGAGGACCGGGTGGGCCCGCTCATGGCCGACGTCAACCGGATCACCGATCCCGACAAGCGGTCGGCGCGCGCGGCGGCGTTGCGGCGCGAGGTGCTGGAGCGGCTCATCGACGACGAGCTGATCCTGCAGCAGGCGACCGAGCTGAAGCTCAGCATCACCAGCGAGCAGGTCGACGCCTCGATCGAGGAGATCAAGAAGCAGAACAACCTCAACGACGAGCAGCTCCGGGAGGCGCTCCGCTCGCAGGGGATGACGATGTCCGCCTACCGCGCCGACCTGCGGCGGCAGCTCCTGCGCTACCGGGTGCTCAACATCGCGGTCGGCTCGCGGGTCAACATCTCCGACGACGAGGTGCGCTCCTACTACGACCGGCACATGAAGGACGGCAGCAACGTCCAGGTGCGCGCCAGCCACGTCTTCGTGGCCATCCCCGAGGGGGCCGACGCCGCCACCGTCGCCGAGAAGCAGGCGCAGGCGCAGAAGATCCTGGAGCGCGCGCAGGCGGGCGAGGACTTCGCCAAGCTGGCGCGCGAGACCTCCGACGACGCGGCGACGCGCGCCGACGGCGGCGACCTCGGCTACTTCGGCAAGGACATGCTGCCCAAGGCGATCGAGGAGCTGGTCTTCTCGATGAAGGTCGGCGACGTGCGCGGCCCCATCCGCGTCGAGGGGGGCTTCCACGTCATCAAGCTGGTCGACCGGAAGCTCAAGGACCCCAAGCCCTTCGACGAGGTGAAGGACGACATCCGGATGCAGCTCCGGCAGAAGGACATGGAGCGGCAGACCAAGATCTACCTCGGCGAGCTGCGCAAGAAGACGCTGGTCGACATCCGGTACTGAGCGCGCGGCGCGCGCCTCACTCGAGCGAGAAGCTGTCGAGGTGGAACGTCGCCGGCGTGGCGGCGGTGTTCCCCGAGTCGAGCTCGAGGCCGTAGAGCACCACCTGCTTGGCGCTGTAGCGATCGGGCGCGGCGACGGTCATCGGCTGGTCGACGTTCATGGCCACGTCCTGCCACTCGGCGCCGGGCGCGAGCGCGACGGCGGTCGAGCCGGCGATGTAGCTGACGCCGGTGTCGACGTAGAGCTGGGCGAACCCCTGGAACACCGATCCGGCGTCGACCTTCAGCCGGACGTGCAGCGTGCGCCCCGACCAGTCCTGCGGCACCGCGAAGACGTAGGACTGGATCTCGACGTACTGGTGGGGGCCCGAGAAGGGGACCACCACCTTCATCGAGCCCGGGCTGGGGCTCCCCTCGTCGCCGTCGAAGACCAGCTCGGGCGCCGCGCCCGCGTCGGCCAGCGCCGGATCGGCCAGGTTGGTCTCGGTGACGTCGTGGCGGGGCTCGAACCCCACGTCGACCGCGCCCTCGCTGTCGAAGGTGTCGAGCGCCATCCCGGCGAGCGGGGCGGCGGCG
>DASZVW010000359.1:0-2355 GCA_035546895.1 Polyangia bacterium | reverse complement strand
AGGCGGTCGGCGAAGATCCGCGCCGCCTCGACCCGGCGCCCCTCGGCCAGCGCCGCCCAGCCGGCGAACGCCGGCTCCGGCGGCGGCGCCGGGCGGAGCGGGACCGCGGCGCATCCGCCGAGCGCGAGGACCAGCGTCCCGGCCAGCCGCCAGCGGCGGCGCCTCACGAGCCGGCCTCCGCCGGCCCCACCACCAGTCGGGACTGCAGGACGGCGTCGATCTCGCCCAGGAAGGCGCGGAAGCGCGGGTATTCGTCGGGCGCGATCCGCGAGCGTGCCACGTCGAGGAAGGAGCGGACCCGCACCACGTCGCCATCGGCGGAGACGTCGAGGTGGAAGCGACCGAAGGCGCTCTCCACCTCGCGCGCGGTGTCACCGTCGAGGCCGCCCGACTTCACCCGCCACCCCGCCGGCAGCTTGTAGGTCAGCTCCTCGTCGTGCTGCCAGGGGTAGGCCAGCACCAGGTCCTGCCGCCGCGCCGACAGCCGCGCGTAGGTCCGCACGAAGTCGGGATCGCGCCCGCTCACCGGCAGCTCGAGCGACCGCCCGCCCATCGGCTCGCCGAGGCGGGGGACGGTGGCGGAGGCGCGCACCGTCACCGGCGCCTCGCGGTCGCCGATGGCCGGCATCTCGACCGCGGTGAGGCGCGCGCCCGGGTAGCGCCCGTCCCAGACCCGCCCGTAGCGCTCGGCCCGCTCGCCCGGCGTCTGGTAGTGCTCGCGCCAGGCCGCCGCGGCGGCGCCGCGGATCGAGAGCGCCTCGTCGATGCGGGCGTCGCCGGTGGGCTCGACCGCCACCTGCCAGCGCCGCTCGACGCGGCTGGCGCTGGAGGGGAGGACCGGCGTCTCGGTGAGGACGCCCCCCTGCGGCCCGACCCGCAGCACCATCACCCCCTGGTCCTCGGTCGGCAGCTCGGTGAGCCCGGCGAACTCCGCGGTGCCGTCGAGGTAGCGCCCCAGCTTGGGCACGTAGACGATGGCGTGGTCGAAGATGGCCAGCGAGGCCGGCTGCGGATCTAGCCGCCCGCCGTGCCGGGTGCGGACCAGCACCAGCTCGGCGGGGACCCCCACCTCGCGCAGGAGCGCCACCATCAGCGACGCCTTGTCCTTGCAGTCGCCGAACCGGCGCGCCAGCACCTGCGTCACCTTGTAGGGCTTGTAGCCGTGGATGCCGAACTCCAGCCCCACGTAACGGGTGTTCTCGACCACGAAGTCGTAGACGGCGCGCACCCGCGCCTCGTCGGACATCTCGGGGGTGACGAGGTCGTGCGCCGTCTTGCGGATGTCGTCGTCGGCCGCCAGCTGGTCCGAGACCAGGTGCCAGTACCAGGCCCCCACCTCGGCCCAGGTGGCGTAGGTGCTCACGTGCAGGTAGGGGGCGGTCTCGGCGGCGCCGGGCATGGCCGGCTCGGCGTCGATCTTGGCGACGTCGGTGGCGGCGAAGCTGTAGACGCGGTCGTCCCCCTCGACGGCGGTCTTCTGCTCGAGGTGGGCCACGCGCGGTTTGTTGGCGTGGATGGGGCGGCTCACGGGCGCGATGAGCGTGTAGTCCCAGCGCCGCTTGGGGATCGACTCGGCGATGAACTGCAGGTCGCCGAAGTAGTCGGCCATCTGGTTCTCGCTGCCGACGTCGTCGACCACGTACTGGATCTCGACCACGTCGCCGGGGCGCAGCCCCTCGAAGCGGACCGTCTCCGCGCGGTTGTCGTAGTAGAGGCCGTACCAGGGCTCGGAGAGATCGTCGTCGCTGCGGTCGGTCGCCTCCAGCACCTCGAGCGCGCCGCGGGCGTCGCGCCGGTAGATGCGGGCCTGGCGGATGTCGACCTCCTCGCTCCCCGGCGTGTAGTGGACCTCGAACTCCTTGTTGTCCTCGGCGCCGCGCTCGGAGAGCACCTCGACCACCCGCTGCGCGAAGGTGCGCGAGAGGCCGTTCTTGTGGACGCGGACCACGCGCCGATCGAGCAGCACGACGGCCGTGTCGCCGGCCGCGGCCAGCGTGGGCGGGCGCGCCGGCACCAGCGTGCGGGCGTCCTCGGCGAACCGGCGGGCCAGCTCGTCGGCGTCGGAGGCGTCGCCGTTGCCGCCGGCCGCCAGCCGGTCGACGTAGCGCTTGAGCTCCGGGTCCTGCGGCCGCAGCACCAGCGCCGTCCGCAGCCGCGCCAGCGCCTCCGCGGTCCGCCCCTGGCGGTGGAGCAGCTTGCCGAGCGCGATGAGCGTCGCCGGATCGTCGGGGAGGCGCGCGGCGGTGGCGGCCAGGCCGGCCAGCGCCCCCGGGGCGTCCCCCGCCCCCTCGTCGAAGCGGGCCAGCTCGACGGCCAGCGACGGCAGGTCGGGGCGCAGCGCCGCCGCGGCGGCCA
>DASZVW010000358.1:0-14592 GCA_035546895.1 Polyangia bacterium | reverse complement strand
GCCCGACCGGCGCGGTGCCTCGGCCGGCGCGGGCGCCGGCGTCGCCGGCCGATCGGGCGCGGGGCTGGCCAGCTTCGTCGACAGCAGGAGCTGCGGGCTCTCGGTCGCCCGGAGCTCCGGCACCGCCTCCTGGTCGGGCGGCAGGACCGCGGTCGGGTCGAGTCTCGCCGGGGCGCCGGGCCTCGGCGCGAGGTCCGGGGGACGGGAGCGGCCGGCGGCCGGCGGCGGCGGCGTGCCCCGCAGCGTTCGGTCGCGGGGCGGATCCGCCGGCGTCTGCTGGTAGTAGTTCTTCCATTCGAGCTGCCCGCGCGGGCTGGCGAAGGGCCAGAGGGCCTGGCCGAGCGCGTGCACCGACGGGAAGCGGGCGGCGGGATCGGCGTGCATGGCCCGCAGGACGATCGCCTCCAGCGCCGGCGGGATCTCCGGCCGGTGCGCGCGCGGGCCCCGGAAGCGCCCGATCTCGATCGCCTTGAGGAGGCTCAGGTTCTGGTGCTCTTCGAAGGGGAGCTTCTTGGTCAGGCAGACGTAGAGCAGCACGCCGAGCGCGTATTGATCGCTCTCGGGCCCCACCTTGCCGTTGACCTGCTCGGGCGACAGGTACTGGGGCGTCCCCAGGATCTGCCCCTCCTGCGTGAGATCGCCGGCCACCGCCGCCTTGGAGACGCCGAAGTCGAGGACCTTGATCTCGGGCCCGGTGTCGGTGTCGGCCAGGAAGATGTTGCTCGGCTTGAGATCCCGGTGGACGACGCCCTGCTGGTGACAGGCGCGGAGCGCGGCGCAGACGCACAGCATGATGTCGGCGACGTGATCGATCGCCAGCTGCGCGGTCGCCTGCCTGAGCACCACGCCGAGGTCGCGCCCCCGCAGGTACTCCATCACCAGGTACGGCGTCCCCTCGTCGGTGACGCCGAAGTCGATCACCTGGACGACGTGGCGGTGGTCGACCTTCGAGGCGGCCAGCGCCTCGCGCATGAACCGCTGCCGCAGCTCGTTGGTCAGCCCCTCGCCCGAGCGGTGCGAGACGACGGTCTTGAGGGCGACGGTGCGGCCGAGCCGGCTGTCGACGGCGCGATAGACGGCGCCCATGCCGCCTTCGCCGATGAGCTCGTGGAGCTCGTACCGATCGATACGGCGCCGCTTCAATGAATCGTTCCCGGACGGGCTCATGGCCGGAAGCGAATATTCCGTTATTTCTCGCCCCGCCGCCAACCCGTTCCAATCGGCGCCCGGCGCCGAGAACGATTCAGAACCGGGCTTCGAAACGGACCGAGCGGGGCGTGAGGGCCACGGTCGAGCCGAGGAGGGGGCCGTGGAAGGCGGAGAACAGCAAGGCGCCGCCGGCCAGCGCCAGCGCGCCGCCGCCGCCGACCAGGAAGAGCCCCGGGGCGCGGGTGTCGTACCGGCTCCCGCAGCCGTCGCAGGGGGAACGCCCGTCGAGCGCGATCCAGCCGATCCCCCAGGCCAGGGCGGCCACCCCGGCGGCGGCCAGCGCCACGCCGGCGCGCACCCGACGCTTGCTCGGCGCCGGGCGGAGCGGCGCGGCGGCGGGCTCATCCTCGTGGTTCGGGGCCGCGAGCGCCAGCGGCTCGAGGACGATCGAGATGGCGGCGCGCGCGCCCCCTTTGATCGAGATCTCCACCGCGTAGGGCTTGTGCCCGTCGGCGACGGCCGACACCGCGACGTCCCCCTCGGCGAGGCGGACCGGCGCCACCGGGAGCGTGCCGAGCGGCTTTCCGGCGACGGAGACGCGGGTCCCGGCGGGGCCGGTGATGGCCAGCTCGCCCACGTGCTCCTGGGTTCGATTCATCGCCTGATCGAGGAAGCGCCGGTTGCGGTGGACCCAGACGTCGTCGGGCGTGGCCAGCGCGGCGGTCAGGTGCGCGTCGGCGTCCACCCAGAGCTGCAGCGACGATTCGACCAGCCCCATCTGACCCAAGGTCCGCGCCGAGGGGGCGACCTCGTAGGCCTGCCGGAACAGGCTCAGCGCCTCCGCGGGCCTTCCCGTCCGCCGCAGGTCGAGGCCGCGCAGGATGAGGTCGTTGGCGTCCGCCGGCTTGCCTTGTGCGGCGGCGGTGCTGAGCGGCGCCAGGGCGACGAGGACGAGGGTCGAGGCGAGGGGTCTGTTCATCGCGGGCTCCTCAGGTGGAGGGGATTCCGATTCCGGCCGCGTCGATGTTCGGCAGCGCGGGCGCGAAAGGTGCTTGCCGCGGCGGCGGGCGGTGCGACGGCGCCGGTCGGTGCGGCGGCGCCGGGCGGTACCGCGGTGGCGGCGCGGCGGGGCGCGCGCGCGCCTGCGGCGCCGGCGGCAGAGGCGGCGCGATGGGTCGCGCGGCCGGCTGTTCGGGCGCGGCCGGGCGGGTACGTTCGGGCTGCTGCGCAGGCACAGTCCGCACCGGCGGCGGTCGCCGGCGCGCTCGGTGCGCTCGGGCCCACGACCACCCGCCGACGGCGAGCAACAGCAGCGCGGCGGCGATCCAGCGACGGGGCGATCGCGGGATCGAGAGATCGCCCGACAGCGGCGCCGACGCCGACGTTCCGGACGGCGCCGCCGCGTTCGCCCAGGCGGTCATCGTCGAGGGGCGCCGACGGTCGCCGTCCTCGGCCGCGTCGTCGCGCGACGGCGGGAGGATCTCGGTCTTGGCCAGCATCGCGCCGGCGGGCGCGCTGGCCGGGCGCGGCTCGGGCCGGTAGTAGCTGCGCCACTCTTCTTGCGCGCGCGGGCTGGCCAGCTCCCAGAGGCGCTGGCCGAGCGCGTAGACCGACTCGAACCGTTCGCCCGGGGAGACGTGCATCGCGCGCAGCACGATCGCCTCCAGCGCCTCCGGCAGGTCCCCGCGGAAATTGCTGGGCGCCGCGAACTGCCCCGTCTCGATCGCGCGCAGCAGGCCGCGGTCGTGGAGATCTTCGTACGGCAGCCGCAGCGTGAGGCAGGCGTAGAGCAGCACCCCGAGCGCGTACTGGTCGCTCGCCGGGCCGACCTTGCCGTCGATCTGCTCGGGCGCCAGGAACTGCGGCGTCCCCAGGATCTGCCCCTCGCGCGTCAGGTCGTCGGAGGTCGGCGCCTTGGAGACGCCGAAGTCGAGCACCTTCACCTCGGTGCCGGTGTCGGTCTCGGCCAGGAAGATGTTCCCGGGCTTGAGATCGCGGTGGATGATCCCCACGCGGTGGCAGGCGCGCAGCGCCGCGCAGACGCCGAGCATGATGTCGACGGCCTCCCGGACCGGGAGCGGCGCCGCCGCCTCGGCGAGCACCACGCCGAGGTCGCGCCCTTTGAGGTGCTCCATCACCAGGAACGGCGTCCCGTCGTCGGCGAAGCCGAAGTCGAGCACCTGGACCACGTTGCGGTGCTCGACCCGCGACAGCGCCATCGCCTCGCGCAGGAACCGCTGGCGCACGCGGTCGGTGAGCCGCGCGCCGGCGCGCTTCCCGACCGCGGTCTTGAGCGCGACCGAGCGGCCGAGCTTGGTGTCGAGCGCGCGGTAGACGGCGCCCATGCCGCCGCGGCCGAGCAGCTCTTTGATCTCGTAGCGGTCGATCTTGCGCGGGCCGCCACCGCTCGGCGGGCGCAGCGTCTCGGTGTCGGTCTCGGGCTGGGCGTGGCGGCGCATGACGCGGGCCACACGTCATCGGCGCGGCGCGGGCGCGGTTGCGCGCGCTCCCTGGACGCCCGCGCTCCGGATGCTTACCTCTTCCATGACCAGGAGGTCGTGGCGGGATGGGGGAGCTCGGGCGGGTGAGGTGGGGCGCGGTGCTGCTCTGCGCGGCGATCGCCGCCTGCAACGTGAACGGCGGCGAGGGGACGCACGGCGACGGCGGCGACCCCCCCGCGACGACCGGCAGCGGCGGGACGGGCGGGCCGCCGCTCGCGCTCGACGCGGGCATGGCGCGCCCGGGCACCGTGCGGATGGTGGTGCCGGCCTACTGGAACCCCGACGATCAGTGGCAGCGGATCATCGCCGCCGCGCCGACGGTGGGGATGATCATCTTCAACCCCCAGAGCGGCCCGGGGACCGCCACCGACCCGGCCTACACGGCGGCCATCGCCCAGGCGCAGGCGGCCGGGATCATCGTGCTCGGCTACGTGTCGACCCAGTACGGCGCCCGCGCCGAGGCGGACATCGACGCCGACGTGAACGGCTACTACAGCCTGTATTCACCGTCGGGGATCTACTTCGCCGAAGGGCCGATGGAGAGCGACTGCGACAACTTGCAGGCCGAGTACCAGCGGCTCACGGCGCTCGCGCAGTCGCACGATCCGAAGGCCTACCTGGCGATCGGCACCCGCTTCTGCCCGACGTACATCACCTTCGCCGACCTGATGGTCGAGTTCGCCGAGACCTGGCCGATGTACCAGGGCTACACCTCGCCGTCGTGGATGCCCGGCAACTCGCCCGAGCGCTTCTGCCACTTCATCAGCGAGGTCCCGGACAGCGCCGCCTCGCAGGCGCTGTCGATGGCCATCGGCTTCGGCGCCGGCTGGGTCTTCACCACCGACGGCACGCTGCCGAACCCGTGGGGCGCGCTGCCGAGCTACTTCGATCAGGAAGTGGCGGCAATAAAGAAGCTGCAATGAGGCGCCGGCCGCGCCGTCTTCCTTAGCGCCGCTTCTTCTTGGCCGGTCGCTGCGCTGCCTTCTTGGCCTTGGCCTTGGCCTTCGCCCGGGGCTTGGCCTTCGTCCGGGGCTTGGCCTTCGTCCGGCTCGCGCTCTTGCGGGACGCGGCGCGCGCGGGCGCCGGCTTGGCGTCCGGGTCGGCGTGGCAGACGACCTCGATGTTGTTCCCCTCGGGATCGCGCACGAACGCCGCGTAGTAGTGCGGGTGGTAGTCGGCGCGCAGGCCGGGCCCGCCGTTGTCGATCCCGCCCGCGGCCAGCGCCGCCGCGTGGAACGCGTCGACGGCGGCGCGGTCGGCGGAGAACGCCAGGTGCGTCGGGTGGAGCGGCTGATCGGCCGCCATGAGCCAGAAGTCCGGCATGCCGGCGCCGAGGCCGGTGGCGCCCTCGTACTCCATCATGACCTGGTAGCCGAGGGGAGCGAGCGCAGCCCGATAGAAGGCCACGGCCCGCGGGTGATCCTGCACGCGAAGGCTGATGTGGTCGAGCATGGGCGGGACGATAACACGTCGGCAAATGGCTACAATCGCCCGGTGGCGACGCTTCGCGAACGGCTCGCGCCGCTGGTCCGGATCGGGGAGCGGTTCGCGCGCAACGACGCGGGTCCAAACGCGAATTGGCTGTCGCGGTTCGTGATCCTGCGGCTCCTGGGGCTGGTCTACCTGATGGCCTTCCTGACCCTGGTGCTGCAGGGGCCGGCGCTGCTCGGGCCGCACGGGCTCCTGCCGATCGACGGGTTCCTGCGCGAGGTGGCGGCCGAGGCGGGGTCGCGCGCGCGCGGGTTCTGGCAGCTCCCCTCGGTGTTCTGGCTCGGCGCGGGCGACCTCGCGCTGCGCGCGGCGGGCGCCGTCGGCGTCGCGCTGGCGGCGGCGATGCTGGCCGGCTACGCGAACGCGCTCACGCTCGCCGTGCTCTGCGCGCTGCAGATCTCGATCAGCGACGTGGGGCAGACCTTCTACGGGTTCGGCTGGGAGCTGCAGCTCGTCGAGACCGGGTTCCTCTGCGTCTTTCTCTGCCCGCTCGGCGACCCGCGGCCGTTCCCGCGCCGGCCGCCGCCGCGCGCGGTGATCTGGCTCCTGCGCTGGCTGGCGATGCGGATCATGTGGGGCGCGGGGCTCATCAAGCTGCGCGGCGACGCCTGCTGGCGCGACCTCACCTGCCTCGACTTCCACTTCGAGACGCAGCCGGTCCCCAGCCCGCTGTCGCCGTACTTCCACGCGCTGCCGCACGGGGTGCACGCGGCCGGCGTGGTGTTCAACCACCTGGTCGAGCTGGGCGCGCCGTTCCTGGTCCTGGGCCCGCGCCGCCTCCGCCACCTCGGCGGCGCGCTCATGGTCGCGCTGCAGGTCATCCTGATCGCCAGCGGCAACCTCTCCTTTCTCAACTGGCTGACGCTGGTGCCGATCTTCGCCTGCTTCGACGATGGCGTCTGGCGGCGGCTCCTGCCGCGGGCGCTGGTCCGGCGCGCGGAGACCGCCGCGGCGTCGGCGTCGCCGTCACCCGCGCAGGGGCTGGCGGTAGCGGCGGTGGCCGCGGGGATCGCCGCGCTCAGCGTGGCGCCGGTGCTGAACATGCTCTCCGGCTCGCAGGTCATGAACACCTCGTTCACGCGCCTGCCGATCGTCAACACCTACGGCGCCTTCGGCAGCGTGGGGCGCGAGCGCCTGCAGCTCGTCTTCGAGGGGACGACCGACGAGGCGATCACCCCCGACACCAGGTGGGTCCCCTACGCGTTCAAGTGCCAGCCGGGCGATCCGGCGCGCCGCCCGTGCTGGATGAGCCCCTATCATGACCGGCTCGACTGGCTGCTCTGGTTCGCGGCGATGGGGAGCCCGCGCGAATACCCGTGGGCGGTCCACCTCGTCTGGCAGCTCCTGTCGGCCGACCGCCCCACGCTCGAGCTCCTGGCCGGCGACCCGTTCCACGGCGCGCGGCCGCGCTACGTCCGCGTCGACCTCTACCGGTATCGCTTCGCGCCGCTCGGCGCCAAGGTCTGGTGGGAGCGGACGCGCCTCGGGCCCTGGCTGCCGCCGCTCGCCCGCGACGACGCCCAGCTGCAGGCGTTCCTGCGCGCCGACGGCTGGCTGGACGGCGCTCAGGCTCGGCCGTAGAGCTCGCGCTCGTGCCGGATCTGGCCCGGCCCCTTGTCCACCAGCGCCACCACGAAGATGGCGATGGCGATGATGGCGTTGTTCCAGGTCGTCGCCCGGCTGAGCGAGTGCATCGCCAACGTCGAAAGAAAGAGCAGGATGCCGACGATCGCGTTGAGGTAGCGCGCGGCACCCGAGTAGATCGACAGGATGGCGAGCCAGAAGGTCAGGATCGACGCCAGCAGCGTCACCACGAACTGGCCGTGCGTGTGCGGCCACATGAAGGCGGTGACGAACAGCCAGACGGCGAGCAGCGCGTTGAAGATGCGTGTGGTCATGGAACCCTCCCCAGGGCCGGAGGTTCGACCACCTCAGGGGCGAGCCCTCGCGATCCCTCAGTTAATGTAGTGACGGCCCGGAGCCGTCGAGGTGCCGAGCTCAGCCGGCGTCGGCCGGCTCGTAGACGCGCGGACCCAGTCGCCTTCATCGTCTGCGGGAAACTCGTGCTCGAGCTCGGCGGGCCCGGGAAGTTCCCTCGGAGCTCGACCAGCCCTTCTTCATCACGCCGGATCGATCAGGGTTGCGCGTGATGTGGATTCCGTGCACGCCTCACGGATCCGGGCGTGAAATGACGGCACGTCCGCGCGCGCGGCGGTGGCGGCGATCACCAGCCGCGTTTCCGTCGCCGCCCGGCATTGTCGTCGACGATCGCGGCACTAAATCGATTCCGCCGGGAAGCCGCGCTCGTGCGCCGAGCTGGCCCGTCGCTTGCGATGTCGCGTCCGCCAAAGGAGTCTCCTCATGAAACGTTTTCACTTTCTCGCTGGCCTCGCCGTGATTTCGATCAGCGCCCTCGCCGGCGCGGGTTGCGTTCCCGCCGATCCGAACGGCGGCTATCAAGGATATGGATCGTCACCGACGTACACGTACTGCACCTGCGATGCCGACTGTCCGCAGGGCGCGGTCTGTGATGCGTACAACAAGTGCGTCCTGCCGCCCGGAAGCTCGACCGGCGGACACGTCGGCGGCACCGGCGTGGGCGGCCACGCAGGATATGCGGGCGCCGGCGGCACCGCGCACGCGACCGGCGGCGCTGGCGGCATCGGCACGGGCGGCGTCGGCTCGGGCGGCATCGGCACGGGCACTGGCGGCACGGGCACGGGCGGTGTGATCGCGACGGGCGGTTCTTCGGGGATGGGGAATGCGGGTGGGGCCGGCAGCGCGGGCGGCGGCGCGGGCAGCATCGGCACGGGCGGCGGCGGCGGCGGCAGGGCCACGGGCGGGGCGACGGGGACGGGGACGGGCGGGGCGACGGGGACGGGCGGGACGGGCGCGACCTCGTGCGGGAGCACGAGCGATTGCGCCGCGGGCGACTGCTGCGTCTCCGGCGTCTGTCAGCCCTTGCCGACCACGCCGCCGCTCTGCCACTTCAGCAGCGAGTGCGGCGTCAACGGGCGCTGCGACGACGGTCAATGCCAGCCGGCCTGCAGCTCGGCCGCGGACTGCGGCACCGGCGACGTCTGCACGGGCGGCTTCTGCCAGCCGAGCACCGCGGGCGGCGGCGCCTGCGTCTTCAACGCCGACTGCAAGACGGGCGACACCTGCGTGAACGGTTTCTGCGTGGGCGGCTGCATGATCGACGCCGACTGCGGTCCGCACGACATGTGCCAGGCCGGTCTCTGCGTGCCGGACGTCCGCCCGCACGCGAGCTGCACCTCGAACGCGGGCTGCAGCGCCGGTCAGACCTGCGTCGACGGCTTCTGCCGCGCCGGCTGCCGGACCAGCGCCGACTGCTGCACCTGCTCGGCGGCGACGGTCTGCGGTCCGGGCGGGTTCTGCGAGACGCCCGGCGAGGCGGACCCGCAGTGCCAGCTCGACGCCCAGTGCGGCGGCGGCATGTCCTGCATCGACGCCACCTGCTCGTAAGCACCCCTGAAACGAGAGGCGCCCGGTCTGCGGCCGCGAGGCCGCGGCTGGGCGCCGCCTTTTTTGACGCACTTCGTTGCGGCGCCGCCGCCGGGACTTTCGCAAAAGTGGCGCCACTTTTGCCCTGAGCCGTGGCGGCCCGACCGTGGAACTTATCCACCGATCCTCCTCGCGGGCAGCTCCGGCTGCGACGGCGGGTCCACCGGAGTGTACAATCCATGAGTCGGATCGAGATGAAGGCGCCGCGCAACGACCGTTCCGCGCAGATCTCGTATCTCCCCAGCGCCACGCTGGCCGACGCCGACGACACCACGCTCGTGCGCGGGCTCCTGGACGGCGACCCGCGCGCCACCCGCGAGGCCTGGCGCCGGTTCGGGCCGATGGTCCGCCGGATCCTGCTGCGCACGCTCGGTCCGGAGAGCGAGCTCGAGGACCTCTCTCAGGAGGTCTTCATCACCTTCTTCGATCGGGTCAGGACGCTGCGGGATCCCCGGACGCTGACGGCGTTCATCATGTCGATCACCGCGTTCAAGATCCGCCACCACCTGCGCTGGCGCTGGCTGCGCCGCTGGCTGGTGCTGCCCGGGCAGGTCGAGAAGCTCGACCTGCGGACGTTCCAGCCCAACGCCGAGGCGCGCGAGGCGATCAGCCGCTTCTTCAAGGTGCTGGATCGGGTGAACGCGGTCGATCGCACGGCGTTCACGCTCCGCTTCGTCGAGGAGATGGAGCTGCGCGAAGTGGCGGCGGCGCTCGACATGTCGCTGGCCACCACCAAGCGGCGGCTGGCCCGGACCTGGAAGCGGCTGGCGATCCTGGTGCGCACCGATCCGGCGCTCGGCGACCTTTTACCGATGTTCGAACAGGGAATCGAGGGAGAGGCGTAAGAAAATGCGGGGGACGCGGGACGATTTGGGGCCGGCGGTGGCGCGGCCAGAGGATGAGGCGCTCGAGCGTCTGGTCGAGCTGACGCGCGCGACGTTGAGCGACGAGGCGACGCGGCACTACTGGCCGGCCGACGAGAGCGGGCTGCGCCGGCTGGAGGCGGGCGGGCGCCCGCGCGGCCGGCTGCGCTGGCAGGCGATGACGGCGGTCGGCTTCGCGGCGCTGCTGCTCGTGGCGGCGCCGGCGGCCTGGTTCGCGGTGCGCAGCCCGGGACCGCTCACCTTCGAGGTGATCAACGGGACCGTGGGCGCGGCGGGCGAGATCTCGCCGGGCGAGGGGACGCGGATCCGGTTCTCCGACGGGTCCGAGGTCGCGCTCGACCGGGACGCGCGCGCGCAGGTCAGCGATCTGACGCCGGTCGGCGCGCGCATCGTGCTGTCGAACGGACGGGCGCACACCTTCTTCGTGCACAAGCCGCGCGCGCGCTGGCAGGTGGCGGCCGGCCCCTACGTCGTGCAGGTGACCGGCACCATCTTCGACGTGCAGTGGTCGTCGGACAACGAGGCGTTCGACGTCTGGCTGCAGAAGGGCTCGGTGCGGGTGAGCGGGCCGCTCATCGGGGACGGCATCGCCATGACCCGCGGCCAGCACCTGCGGACGCGGGTGAAGGACAACAAGATCTCGCTCGACGACCAGCGGGCCGACGCGCCCGAGGCGCCCCCCGCGGCGGCCCCGCCGCCGACCGAGCCGGCCCCGGCGCCGGCGGGCGAGGCGATCGGGCACGTCCCGGCGGCGGAGGGCTCGGCGACGGACGAGGTGGCGCCGCCGGCGCACATCCCGGCGCGCGTCACCCACCCGGCCTCCCGGTCCTGGAGCCGCCGGATGGCGCGCGGCGACTTCGAGGCGGTGGTCGAGGCGGCCGAGCGGCGCGGGATCGAGTCGGTGCTGGCGCGCGGCTCGCACGCCGAGCTGGCGGCGCTGGCGGACGCCGCCCGCTACACGCGCCGCAACCGGCTGGCGTCGCGCGCGCTCAACGCCGAGCGCGACCGCTTCGCGGACACCGCCGAGGGGCGCGAGGCGGCGTTCTTCCTGGGCAACGTGGCCGAGGACGGCGGCGACCGTTCGGGCGCCATCTCCTGGTACGGCCGCTACCTGCGCGAGGACGCCGCGGGGACCTACGCGGCTCAGGCGCTGGGGCGCAAGATGCTGCTCGAGAGCCGGCGCGCCTCCCCCGCGGCCGCGATCGACGCCGAGGAGTACCTGCATCGGTTCCCATCGGGCTCGTACGCGGAAGCGGCTAGGCTCATACTGAAGCAATGAACCGGGCGCGCGGCGCGCTTCGCCGGCGAGGCCGTCAGATCGCGGGGACGCTGGCGGCCTTGCTGGCCATCGGCGCGCCCGCGTACGCAGAGCCGGCGCGGCGCGTGGTGCTGGTGGTCCCCGAGGCCGCCGGGCCGGTGGCGACGGAGGCGCTGGCGCGCGTGAAGGGGGAGCTCGGGGCGGCCCGGTTCGAGGTGGAGACGGTCACCGTCCCCAACTCGGTCGACCGGCGGGCGACGGTCGAGCGCGAGCTCTGGAAGGCCGACGCGCGGGCGGCATTCGGCATCTTCTTCGGCGCCGGCGTGGCCGAGATCTGGGTCAGCGACAGCGTGACCGGGCGGACGGTGGTGCAGACGCTGCCGCTCGCGGCGGCCGCCCCCGACCGGCGCGCGGCGGTGCTGGCGGTGAAGGCCGTCGACCTCTTGAAGGCGACGCTGGCCGAGGTCTGGGTGGCGTCGCCGCCCACGCCGTCCGCGCCCGCGGAGCCGCCCAGCCCGCCGCCTCCCGCGTCGCGTCCGGCCCCGGAGCCCCCGGCGCCCCAGCCGGCGCCGAGCCCGCCGCCCCCGCCGCGCGTCGAGATCTCCCCGGCGGCGCCCGCCGTGGTCGAGCGGCGCCCCGCGCCCGAGCCGGAGGAGCGCCCGTCGGTGCCGCTCGGGCGCGGCGTCGATCTGGCCGCCGGGGCGAGCTGGATCGGCGCCGGGAGCGTCAGCAACTGGGCGCCGCTGGTGGCGGTGTCGGCCTTCTCGGGCCACGTCGGCGGCCGGCTCGTCGCGACCGGGCTCGGCTCGTCCACCGAGCTGACGCAGACGGCGGGCTCGGCGCGCGTCGCCTACGGGCTCGCGCTGGCCGAGCTGACCGCCCGCCAGCCGCTCGGCCGGCACTTCGAGACCACCGCCAGCCTGAGCGCCGGCGCCGCGCGGCTGGCGGTCGACGGCGCCCCCACGCCCGGGTACCAGCTCGAGGGGCGCTCGGGGCGGCTCTGGTCGGCGATCGGGGGCGGGGGCGTCGGGGCGGCGGTCGTGGTCTCGCGCCTCACGATCTCCCTCGACGCGCGCGTGCTGCTGCTGGCGACGTCGACCGGCGTCCGCGTCGACGGCCAGGAGGTCCTGGGGGACGGGCGCCCGCTGTTCTGCATCGGCGGTTCGCTGGGGGGGCGGCTGTGAGGGGCGCGCGCGCCGTGGGCGTCTGCGCGCTCGTTCTCGGCATCGCGGCGTGCACGCGCGTCTTCGACGCCGTCGTCCCCGTGGGCGGCGGGATGGTCTGCGCGCCGCAGTCGACCGAGCCGGGCTGCGAGCCGACGCCCTGGCCGACCACCGGGCACACGATGAACTCCGATCCCTGGCTGGTCACCCACAACCAGGTCATCACCGTGATGAAGCCGAACGTCTTGGTGCTGAACTTCGACAACGGGCAGAGCGGCACGCAGACGATGACCTACGCCAAGCAGGTGGCGAACGTGCTCGCCGCGGGCTCGGCGTACCACGCGTATTCGAACCCCGCGGCACCCGACTTCCTCGAGTACAACATCCTCCCCATCGTCGACCTGACCAGCTCGCCGACCGGACCGTCCGTCAACGGCAACGTTCCCTTGACGTCGACCGGAGACTTCGATCCCAGCGCCCTCTTCAACAACGCCAAGTACAACCACTTCTACGGTTACCCGGACGCGAGCGCGCCCGGCGGGTACCAGTCGCTGTGCCAGCTGTTCGAGAACGGGACCATCAACGAGGTCTGGATCCAGGACGGCGGCGGGACTCAGCTCAGCGACGGGACGATGTTGCCGCGCGCGCCCCTCTACGCCGAGAGGAAGATGACGTACGACGGCAACGGCGTCGCGACCGGCACCTTCGATCAGTGCATCGGCGGCGGGAGCTCCGGGACGCAGACCTGCCTCAACATCGCCTGCACCGTGACGGTCCGCCTCGCGCACCTCGATCCGTCACCCGCGGGCGGCCCGGGGTGCGACGTCCAGGTCCGCGGGTGGGGGATCGAGGGGATGTGGGCGGCGCTCCCGGGTGACGTCGCCGGCGACGCCAACGCCTTCCTGAACCAGAACTTTCGCAGCCAGTTCGGCGTCACCTTCAACAGCTGGTCGGAGATCTGCGCGAGCTCGCCCTGCGTCGACTACCCGAACCCGATGCGCGCCCGCAGCACCTCGGGCGACGCCACCACCTTCGACATCGATCCGTTCTCGCAGGGGTGCGGCAGCTCGCTGTTCCCTCCCAACGCGACGGCCCCCGACGACTTCGAGGACGCGACGCAGGTCAATGCGCGTTGCGAGCACTTCGGGCTGCACGACGGCTCCGACGGGATGGACCAATACCAGCCGTACTCGAACGCCGTCGTCGCCAACTATGACCAGATGTACACCGGCAACTCGCAGTGCCCCGCCGGCTGGCAGGTCTACTGGCGCCAGAGCATGCCCGGCTACCAGAACCAGGCCATCGCCGGTGACGGGACGCCGATGAAGAACTGGTGGCCGATGTTGTTTTATTGAGTCGGGGGGACCGCCCGGCGCCTTCTGCGGCGGCCTGCGCGGCGGGCGTCGCGGGGCGCCTCTGCGTCCCCCCGGGCGGACGTTCGAGGGGCTGCGCGATACGAGAAGACGTCGGACGTCGGTGGGGAGCGGTCAGGGCTGGGTGACGACGACGTTGTCGAAGGCGGCCTCGGCGCTCTGGGTGGCGAGGGCGACGTAGCCGCTGGGGACCGCGGTCGCGGGCGTGAAGGCGCCGAGCGCGGTGCCGTTGAGCGACGCGGTGAGGGCGCCGGCGGCGGTGGCGGAGAGCGCGACGGTGGTCCAGGTGCCGACTGCCACCGCCGGCGTCCAGAGGGGGCCGCTGGTGACGGCGCCGGCGTTGCGCATCTTGATCTGCGCGCCGGTGCCGGGCTCGAGGGCCAGGCAGGCGTAGTCGCCGGAGGTGCCGCCGGTGTAGCGCAGGCAGACCAGCGCGGTGGTCGTCCCCGAGGAGCCGGCGGCCAGCACCTTCACGTCGGCGGTGACGGTGGTGGCGCCGGTCCAGGGGGCGCCGGCGGCGCTCGCGGCGTAGACGAGGCGGAAGGTGGTGCTCGTCGCGTGGTTCTGGGCGAAGGCCTTGGTGGCGTCGCTGATGACCACCCAGTCGCCGGTGCTCCCCCCCTCGCGCGTCCAGCCGGCCGCCGCCGCGCCGACGGTGTCGGACTCGAAGTCGTCGCAGTAGACGCCGGGGCAGCCGGCCGCGCAGGTGCCGGCCGTGCAGACGTCGGGCGAGACGCAGTCGGCGTCGCTGGCGCAGGTGGTCTTGCAGGCGCCGCTGCCGCAGACGTAGGGGGCGCACGAGGTCGTCGCCGGCGCCGCGCAGGTGCCGTTCCCGTCGCACGACGCCGCCGGCGTGAAGGTCGAGCCGGCGCAGGCGGCGGGCGCGCAGGCGGTGCCGGCCGCGTACTTCTGGCAGGCGCCGCTGCCGTTGCAGAGGCCGTTGGTGCCGCAGGTGGGGGCGCCGGCGTCGCTGCACTGGGCGAGCGGATCCTGGCCGGCGGGGACGGGCACGCAGGTCCCCACCGAGCCGGCGACGTCGCAGGCGTTGCAGGTCGACGCGCAGGCGGTCGCGCAGCAGACGCCTTGCGCGCAGACGCCCGAGTTGCAGGTGGCGCCGCTGGCGCACGCGGTCCCGTTGGACGAGAGGCCGCAGCTCTTGGTGGCGGTGTTGCACGTGGCGGGGGCGGCGCAGTCGCCGTTGCTCGTGCAGGTGGTGTTGCAGGCGGTGCCGGCGGCGTTGCAGGCCCA
>DASZVW010000357.1:0-9622 GCA_035546895.1 Polyangia bacterium | reverse complement strand
CGGGCGCTCTTTTTGGCGCAGGGCCGCCTCCGGGCGGCACGTCGCCGGGCATGGTCCGCTTCGCTCAGTCGCGGAAGTTCACGAACTGGAGGTCGATCCCGTAGTCTCCCTTGCGCAGGAAGGCGATCGCCGCCTGTAGATCGTCGCGGTTCTTCCCCGAGACGCGCAGCTCGTCCCCCTGGATCTGCGCCTGGACCTTGATCTTGGCGTCCTTGAGCGCCTTGACCATCTTCTTGGCGGCCTCCGTCTCGATCCCCTGCTTGACCAGGATGAGCTGGCGGACCGTCTGCCCGCCGGCCGCCTCGACGTCCTTGGGGTCGAGGCAGCGCTGCGACACCCCCCGCTTGGCCATCCGCTCGCGCAGGACGGTCAGCGCCGCGGCGGCGTGCGGCTCGTCCGACGAGCGGAGCACGATCCCCTCCGGCTTGCGCTCGAGGTTGGTGTTGGTCCCCCGGAAGTCGTACCGCTGCCCGAGCTCCTTGCCGGCGGTGTTGAGCGCGTTGTCGAGCTCCATGAGATCGACCTTGGAGACCACGTCGAACGAGGGCATGGCCCGAATCATAGGCCGAAAACCGGAGAATCAAGCCGGCGCCGCGGCTGGCCGATGATCGATTTCGGAGGCCATACTCAGATATGGCGCAGGCGATCGCGGGCCCGGGTGTCGAGCTTCCGGCAGGTGCCCCGCCGCTGCCGGCGGCCGCGGCCCGCTTCGTGCGCGCCGACCACCTGCCGGCCGGTTACTCGCCCGCGCGCCAGGTCGCGCTGACGCTGACCATCGCGGCGGCGCTGGCGGCCGTGGGGGGCCTGCTGGCGGCGCGTGCCCGGCCGCTCGACTGGGTGCTGGCGCCCATCTTCTTCGTGGTGGCGAACTTCATCGAGTGGACCGTCCACCGCTACCCGATGCACCACCCGCAGCCGCCGCGGTTCATGTACGCGAACCACACCCTGCTGCACCACCTGGCCTTCACCGGCGGCAACATGCCGATCGCCCGCCCCGCCGAGCTGGGCCTGGTGATGATGCCCTGGTACACCATGATCGGCCTGTTCGTGCTGGCCTCACCGATCATGGTGGTGGCGGGCCTCCTGCGGGGCCCCGGCCTGGCGGGCGTCTTCCTGCTGGCGGCGGTGGCGTACTTCCTGATGTACGAGACCCTGCACGCCCTCTACCACCTGCCGGAGGCGGCGCTCGACAGGCTGGGCCTCGGCCGCCGGCGGCTGTTCCGGCGGCTGCGGGCCCACCACGCCCACCACCACCTCCTCGGCCGGATGGCCCACGTCAACTTCAACGTGACCATCCCGCTCATGGACGTGGTGCTGGGGACCAACGAGAAGAGCGGCGCCTGACCGCGCGCCGCCGCGGCTACTTCATCGCCGGCGCGAGCTTCTTGGCCTGGTCCTTGGTGCAGACCTTCGTCGAGGCGTTCACCGTCACCGAGTAGCCCTTGCCCGGCATGTAGAGCCCCGTCTGCGCGGCCAGCATCGGCGCCGACTTGGGTGACTTGGCCTTGTCCGCCAGGAACGCCTTGCCGACCTTCTTGTAGGAGAAGAAGGGGTCGTTCGGCGCCGAGAGGACCTCCTTCTGGGCCGGGGCGTAGACCTGAACGTACGTCTCGTCCTCCTTGGCGCCCGCGATCTTGAAGAAGTACTTGCAGGTCTCCTTCTCGCCCCCGTCCTCGCCGAGATAGGTGGCGTCCGACTGCCCGCAGGCCCTGAAGACCGCCTCTTTGGCCAGGTGCGCCTCGGTCGCCGGGTCGCAGCACTTCTTGCCGTGCAGCTTGCAGTTGGTGGGCGCCGCGGGCGCCGCCGCCGGCTTCCCCTGCGCGTGGACCACCAGCGACGGCACGTACGCCGCCCCGAACCCCACCGCCGCCGAGAGCGTCAGACCGAACATCAGCTTCCGATGCGACATCGAGCGCCTCCTTCTATGGATAGAGGGCCGGGACCGTACCACAGCCGCGATTCCCTCGCGCTCCGGTTGACACCCAAGTCCGCGACGTGTAGATCACCCGACTCGCATCACCTGGGGTGGTAGTTAAGCTTGGTTATAACGCCGGCCTGTCACGCCGGAGGCCGCGGGTTCAAGTCCCGTCCACCCCGCAAGAAATACTGGGCTTTTGGCCCAGGCTCCTCGGAAACATCTCCTGCCGTATTGAGGAAGACGGCTCGCCCCGCTACGAGATGCGTGCGGCGAGGGGCGTACGCACGATGGAGGACGGCCGGAAGCAGCTCGCGGCCATAGAGGCGCGGGTCGGGCAGGGCCTGCCGCCCGTACCAGAGAGCAGCCACTCCGTCCAAGGTGCGCCCGCTCGTGGAGCGGCGGCGGGATGGGCTCCACAACCGGAACGCGGACGACGATCGGTCCAGGCTGGTTAATTGGGGGAGTAGGTTCGACAGTAGCTCGCGGAGTGTGCGCATTCGAAGCAGGGCCGTTCAACCAAATCCAGACGTCGTCGAACATCCACGTGCATGGGCAGCTTGCCGAGCACTTGGCCCCGCAGCTCTGGTCGAGGTCTGAATACTTGCCGTCGACTGGAGCGGGCGTATGACCGGCCCGATGCACGGGACCTGCTGCGCCGAGCGAGCGCGACTATGGCCAAGGCGAGCAGCAGCAAAGGACCTGCCCCGCGGTCCCTTGTCCCTTCGGCCGTCGTGCATGCGCAGCCCGCGCCACTGTCTCCGTTGGCGCCGGAGGGCGAGGAGCCTCCGACGGTTCCGGAACCGCCCTGGCCCACGCCGCCGCTTCCAGGAACGCCGCCGCCCGTACCTCCCGGGCTCCCCTCGTGGCCACCGACGGCGGTCGTGCCGCCGGTTCCGATCGACGAGCCGCCCATTCCGCCTCCGGCCGCGCCGCCGTTGCCGGTGGTCGGCCCGCCGCGACCGGCCGAGCCCGCTCCCGCCGCTCCGCCGTGGCCTCCGGTTCCGAGCACGATGCCTCCGGCGCCCCCTCCGCCGCTTCCTGCCTTTCCACCGGTCGCTCCTGCGTTGCCACCTTGCCCTCCGCTTTCCGAACCGCCCGCACCGCCGGTAGCCCCCGAGCCACCGCCGGCACCGCCGGCTCCGCCCGCGCCGCCCCACGCGTACTGCATACGATCGAGCCCGGATTGATTGCTCACGGAGAGCGTGATGCCGGATCCGGTTCCTGACTTGGTCACCATGCTGTACCAGTCGCCGTCCTTGAGGCCCGCCCAGTAGAAGCTTCCCATGTTCGAGGCGCGCAGCTGGCTGCTCATTCCCCGGATGTAGGCCTCGAAGTAATTGGTTGGCGGCTGGCTGTAGTCGAGCGAGCCGTAGCTGACGCCGTTCTTGCTACCGGGACTCATCGGCCCACCCCACTCCGTGCAGACCGTACGGTCTGCGTAGCTGCCAACTTCCCCCTGAAACTGACTGGTCCATTGGGATTCGCTGGTCCAGGTGTCGGAGCCGAAGAAGCTGTAGTCGTGCACGCCGAGGAGGCAGCCGGCGAGAGCGCCGGCCGACCCGATGTTCGGAACGTTCTGGGCGTCGCCGGTCCCATCGAGGATGACCCTGGTCCTGGGCACGGTCGGGAACTGCGTGAGCCAACTGGTGTACAGCGAGACGAGGTCGGTCGTGCTGTACATGTTCGGCTCGTTGAAGATCTCGAAGTAGGCATTGGCGTTGCCGCCATACTTCTCGACCACCGTGCTCCACATGCTCCAGAAGGCATTCATGTCCGGTGGCTTGTTGGTCTTGGCGCTGTCCCAGTAGCACAGCACGACGATACCCTGGGAGAGGACCGCGTCTATCGCACCCGTGTACGTGGCCCAATAGCTCGAGACCGTCGCTTCGTTGATGGGCATGCGGACGGCGTTGGCGCCCAGCTTCGACGCGAACTGCGTCATGACTCTGGTTCCTGTCGCTAGGGCCGAGGCGTAGGTGTCGGATGAAGAGAGCCCCGACACGTAGACGACGCCTGACTGGAAATTGTCCCTCGAATCAGCCCAGTTGACCCCCCTGAATTGATTGGTTGTCGCGCCGGCGGACGCGGGCGCCAGGGAGACGGCGATGAGCAGGAGCGCTTGCGTCGGCCTCATCTCTCTAACCGGAAGCTGGATATCAGCGACAGACGTTCCACGCGCGGAAGAGGAATTGCGGCGTGATTGGCTGCCCGCTCCCGCTGGGCCACCCCGTCCCGATACACCGCCCGACCCCGTGCTCGCACCGCCGGACCCGTGACACCCCCGCTGCTGGTCGTGCCACCGGCGCCGATCCCCCCGCCCGAGCCATTCACGCCGCCGCTCGACGCGCCGCCGCCCGAACCGCCGTTCCCGGTCGCGCCTTGACCGCCGGTCGCGCTGCCACCGGTGCCGTCGGTCGATGTCCCGCCCGCCCCTCCCGACGAGGTCGAGCTCCCGTTCCCGCCGCAGCCGCCCAAGGCGAGTGTCAGCGTGACGCCGAACGCCCGCTGTGGGGGGCCGCTGCTCATGAATCGATGCTTCACGTCCTTTATTGACGGGAAGGTGTCGGTTGTTGCCTGGAAAGTGCGTTGCCGTTTTCGTGACAAAAATGGCTCAAGCGCGACAAAAGAGAAGCGGCGCCTCGACTCTCACGAAGGCTCGGCATGACTGGCCGACGCTCGTTCGGTATCGATGCCTCACCGGTCTGATGGTCGACGACGTCCAGCCTGCCGACGGCCTGCGGCCGGACGCCCTGCTCAGAACTGCGCGATGAACTGCCAGGCCAGCGGTGGAATGAAGGCCTTCAGGCCGTCGTCTCCGGTTGAGGTCCCGTCATCCACGCTCGCCGGAGTGTGCGCGCCATCGAACGTGCATACCTTGACGGGATACCCCGGCTTGCATCCCGCGAAATCGTAGCAGAGGTACTTCTTGCTGCCGACCGTCGTCGTCGGGATGTTGTTCCCGGAAGGAATCGTGCATCCATTGTCCTGGGCGTGCTGGAGGTCGCAGTATTTGCCACCCTGCTTCGCCGAGTCACTATCGACCCAGGGACAGGTAGTATCGCTCATTCCGGTCGTCCCCATGTACGCGACGGGCGCCGCATTCGTATCGGTTGGCTCGTTGGGGAGGTTGTAGTTGGCCGCGGACATGGCGACGACCGCGCGCAGCTTCGTCTGCCGGGTGATCGACAGGGCATAGCTCATCATCGCGCCGAAGCTGAAGCCGGTTGAAAAGACGCGGCTGTCGTCGACGCACAGGTTCGCGTCGATGAGCGCGAGCAGGTCGTCGAAGAGGACGCTGTCTCGCGCGAAATCCCATGGCAAGTTCCCGATACCCTCGGGCGCTACGAAGATGGCAGTATCATTCGCGGCGGTCGCTTCGCGATGGAGACCGAAGAAGGCGTAGTCCTGTGCGTTGAAATTGGGACCATTGAAGGCGGGATATTGGCCGATCGCATTGCCGGTGTCCGAACCGTAGGCCTGGTGCCAGGAGAAGATGAGGCGGTAGGGGTGCGTCGGATTGTAATTCGCCGGGATGTCGACGATGTATTCGCGACTCATGCCGCCGCTCGTGATGTTCAGTCTGGTCGACGTGGGAAGACCGTTCGCGACCGACATGCCGCCGGTGGTCAGCATTTTCGCGCCATTCGCGACACCACAGCCCTTGCTCGGAACCGGGGCGCTCCCGCTTCCCGCAGCTCCGCCGCCGCCGCCGCCGGATTGGCCGCCGATCGAAGCGCCACCGGAGCTTCCCCCGCTCGAAGCGCCACCAGAGCTTCCGCCCGCGGCATTGCCTCCGCTGCCGCCGCTACCCGCAGCTCCGCCGCCAGCGGTCCCGCTGCCTGCAGTTCCGCCGCTCGCAGTTCCGCCACTCCCGGTCCCTCCGCTTCCGGATCCGCCACTCCCGGATCCTCCAGTCGCGGTTCCGTCGCCTCCGGATCCGCCACTCTCCCTGCCACCCGTGGCCGAGCCACCGGTGGACGAGGCCCCGGTTGAGCCACCGATGGCCCTGCCTCCGGCGGCCGCAGATCCCCCGGTGCCGCCCGTACTCGACATCGCGGGGGGTGAGCTTCCGCAGCCTGTGATTTCTAGCGAGAACGCGAGGACGAGCGTCAACAGCCACTTCGTACTCTCGGCCAGGAGCCGAGGCGTCCGAACGTTCTTCTTGCGCAAACTGCGCGCGAGCCAGGATCGAGGTGACGGCTTCATCCCCTTACCTGTCTGCAGGCTGGCGCTTGTTGACAGAAAAAGCGGCGTGAGCGCCTGGTGTCCTCTGCCCGCGGGTCGAAACGAACGGCGCGGCTCAGGTGCTGGCCGACCCGCACGCCCGTGCTACTTCGACAACACGAGAAGGGCGACGGAGTTGACGGCCAGCGAGACCCCGGTGATGGCGCCGCCGGTCACCGAGACGGCGGCGTCCGCGCTAGGGGCGGCGCCGCCGGTCATCCGGTAGACCTGCGCGGAGCCCGACGGCGTGAAGTTGTTCACCGTGATGGAGAGGCCCGACTGCGCGGCGCCGCTCACGTTGACCAGCATGACCCAGAGCTTGGTCGGCGCGCTGGGCGAATCCGTGGCGGCGTAGACGTTGACGCCCTTGTTGGGGCTGGCGGCGCCGACCGAGATCGCGCCGAAGCGCCCGCCCTTGCCGTCGTAGTTCCGGTACATGGCCATCGCGTTCCAGACCGGCAGGTGCGTCGAGCCGTTCACCAGCGTGACCCAGTATGCCGCCGCCTGATATCCTAGCCGGCCGTACATCCCGAGGACGTCCGCTTCCTGGGTCCCGGTGGTGGCGTCGGGCGAGCTTCCGTTGGTGCCGTCGTTGGGGACGTTGTACTCGCTGACGCAAATGCCGGTGCCCGGATAGGCCGCGTTGATCCAGCCCTGAATGTGCGGCGGCACGTACGAGCCGCTCGAGTCCCACAACGCAGACGTGTCGCCGAGCCCCTTGCCGGGGAAGGGGTAGTGCATGTCGACGCAATCGAGCAGCCGCACGTGCGTCGAAGATGCCTGGGCGGCTGCCATCTGCAAGATCGCCATCGTCAGCGAGTTGTTGACGCTGTACGGACCAGAGGGGTCGCCGCATTCGACGTTGGGCAGCGCCACCAGGTCCTGCGCGTTCTCGGTGGACATGAACAGCACCGAGGACGTCGGGTCCGCCGACTTGACCGCTTTCGCGTAGGCGATGGTGCGGTTGATGAAGTCCTGGTTGAGGCTGGTCCCGATGCTGCTGTTGGTCGTGTAGAACGGCTCGCACCAGGTGCCGGGCGGGTAGAACGTCGGGTAGATGTCCGTGCGCAGCGCCTGCCAGTTGTCGGGCTCGTTGTCGAGCTGGTAATAGCGGACGCCGCCGCTGGCGGCCGAACCGAACGTCGACACCAGGTGACTGACCCAGTCGCTCATGAACGTCGTGTCGAGCACGGACGACCCCTTGTCGACCACCTCCTCCTCGGAAGTCCCCAGCGTCCGGCAACACGTCGAGATGGCGCTGCTGCCGGCGCAGTTCGGCGTCCCCGGGTTGGGCGTGGCCATGCTCGACACCCAGCCGGTGATCGGGATGGTCATCAGCGTGTCGACGTGCTGGCCCATGTTGTAGTGGACGAACTGGTCCGAGCTGCTCGACAGCGAGGCATCCGGGGTGGGTGACGTGAAGCGCCCCTTGTAGTTGGCGCAATTCCAGTCGCCGCCCGAGTTTGAGACGTCGATCTTCCAGTTGTAGGAGCTGGTGGCGTCGCCGCCCCAGCGGTTCAGCCCGGCGACCTTCATCGAATCGTCGCTGTTGAACGTCACGCCGTAGATCGCGGGCGAAATCGGCGTTAGCTGGGAGCTGGCGTCGACGACGATGCTGGTCGTGCTCGACGAGGCGACGCAGGTGTGCGCCGACCCGCAGAGCTGGGACGGCCCGCACCCGCCGCAGGTGTGCCCACATCCGTCATCGCCGCAGGTCTTGCCCGTGCAACTGGGGGTACAGCTGGCGGCCACACCCCCGCCGCCCGTCGACCCGCCCGACGAGGCGATCCCGCCGGCGCCGCCCGTTCCGCTGACGCCGCCGGCGCCACCGGCCCCGCCCTTCCCGCTACCGCCCGCGCCGCCCGAGCCCGTCGCCCCGCCCGAAGCAATCCCGCCACCGCCGCCGGAAGCGCTCTGACCTCCGGTTCCAGTCAGACCGCCTGCTCCCACGTTGCCGCCAGCCCCGTTCCCGCCACGTCCGGTGGTGCCGCCCGACCCCGTGGCGCCGGCGCTCGACGAGCCCCCCGAGCCGTTCGTTCCACCGACGCCAGTGGATCCTCCGGTTCCAGAGGTCCCGCCTCTGGCCCCACTCCCACCGGTTGCCCCGGATGATCCGCCCCGCTCAGCGCCGCCACCGCTCCCAGCTCCGCCTCCACTCGCCCCGCTGGAGCACCCCACCGCGACGACCGCCAGGAACCCGGCCGCGAGCCTCAAAGGTAGCGGGCCAGCGGTCAGAGTCACGTTTGTCTCGATGGGCTGGGATTTGTGCATATGTTTCTCCTTGTCGGCCCCTGACTGGCGGGCTCGTGGCTGCGATCGAGCGCGGGGCCTCAGCGGTACTCAGTTCCAGCATCCCTCGAAACCGGTTCACGCCCGGCGCTCACTGCACCCAGTCGCTGTTTGCGTTGCTGGCGAGCCAGGTCTTCACGAGCGTACCGAAGTTGGTGAGCGTCATAAGGTTGGCGTCGGCGAAGATGTCGGGCGTCCAGGCGTGTCGGTGACCCAGGCGGTCCAGCTCGCGCCGTGCCCGTCGGCGGTGCTCTGCAACGAAGGACCGAACGTGGAGACGTCCGAGTCGACGTACCCCCACTCGTGATGAACACCGGGGCCTTGGTCACGGCCAGCGCCACCTGACTCTGGAATGCGCTGCTCCAGTTGCTGGCGTGGATGTCCATGCGGGCGGTGATCCCGCTGGCGCTCTGGCCGCCGTACCAATAGGGCGACCCGATATCGCTCATTGACGATCCGCGGAGGACGATCGTCTTGCCCGACGGGTCCTGCAGGTGCGTTCCGCTCACGCTCAGCCAGGGGAGATTTCCGCTGCCGGCCGTGCCGCCGGCCGCCATCGCGCCCGCGCCGCCACCAGAACCCGACGTGCCGGCCGCGCCGCCGCCTCCGTTGCCGCCGCCGGTTCCGGCATGACCAGCGGTCGCGCTGTTGCCGCCGGCGCCGCGACGAGTGGCTTGGGCGGACCAGCGGAGCCTGGCGCCGCAGCGCGAGATAGGCGCCCGCCGTCTGAACCGATTTCGGGCCCTCACGTGACTCTACGAAGATGCGGAGGGAGTCAGCGAAATGTCGCGCCGGTAAGGCTTTCGCGCCGTACCCTGAAGAAAGGCGTTAAACCCACGAATGGGTCCGACAGATTCTTCCGCCAACGTGCTCAGGCTGGTCAACACCACCACCGGAGAGCGCCCTCCGATCTCGGATAGAGAGCTGGTCCTCGCGCTCCGGGACGGGCAGAGCTGGGCAGCGCGCGCAATCTGGGATCGCCACTCGAATCGCGTCCATCGCTTTTTGGCCCGGGCACTTGGCCAAAACCAAGAGATCGAGGATCTGACGCAGGAGGTGTTCCTGCGGATCTTTGCGCGGCCTGGCGCGGTCCGCGACCCCGACGCGTTTCCGCAGTTCGTGATGGCGGTGTCGGTTCGAGTCCTCAAGTGGCAGCTCCGGTACCGGTGGGTGCGGCGAAACATGCGACTC
>DASZVW010000356.1:0-6405 GCA_035546895.1 Polyangia bacterium | reverse complement strand
AGATCGCGCGGCGCCGCGAACTCGATGCGCGCGTTGTCGTCGGTGTTGACGACCGACCCGGCGGTGAACGACTCCAGCTCCTCCGGCCCGAGGAGCAGGTAGGCGAGGACGTCGTGGGCCGAGTTGAGCCCGCCGCGCCGGGCCTCGGCGCGCACCGAGGGGATGCTGAAGGCGCGCTCGAGGAGATCGATGTCCAGCGGCAGCGGCTTCATGCTGCCGACCAGGATGGTGTCCGACGAGAGGTCCTCGGCGGCGAAGACGTAGACGTAGGGGAACTCCTGCCGGACCGTCCCGTAGATGGTCTTGATGTTCCAGGGGGCCATCTCGTAGAGCTGCGCCCACTGGCAGAAGATCCCGTCGGGGGCGAGCCGCGTCTTGACGCTGCGGAAGTACTCGCGGGTGAACAGGTTCGAGACGCCGGTCAGCCAGGGGTTCGACGGCTCGCTGACGATGACGTCGAACTTGTCCTTGCGCTGGGTCAGGAAGTTCCGCCCGTCGCCCACCCGGGCGGTGACCTTGGGGTTCTGCAGCGGCCGGTGGTTGTCGTTCTCGAAGAAGCGCGAGGCGCGGTAGATCGCCGCCTCGAGCTCGACCACCTCCAGCGACTTGATCGGGTACTGGGTGATCGCGCCGGCGGTGACCCCCGACCCGAAGCCGACCAGCGCCACCTTGGGCGGCGTGGCGCCGTGATAGAAGAGCAGCGGCAGCAGGCCGACCATGATCTGCGTCGGCATGTCGGCGTCGTTGGAGGCGTCGACCTTGCCGTTGTTCTTGAGCGAGTAGGTCTTGGCGTCCCACTGGTCGACGCTCACCGTGGTGGCGGTGCCGTCCTCGTAGAAGACAAGCTTGGGGTCCTTCCAGACGTGCTTGCGCAGCTTCCGGCTGATGTACTCGCGCGCCACGCTCATCCGGAAGAAGCCCGAGGAGAAGGTCACCAGGTTCCAGCGCGGCAGCACCAGGCCGAGGAGCGCCAGCGCCACCGCCGCCGCCACCCCCGCGCGCCGGCGCTTGGGCGGCAGCTCCGGCGCGACCCAGAAGAGCACGCCGGCCAGGATCAGGTCGCCCAGCACCGCCACGTAGATCCCGCGCTGGAGGCCCAGCTTGGGCAGCACCACGAACCCCGACAGGAAAGAGCCCACGATGGCGCCGACGGTGTTGAGCGCGTAGGCGTGCCCCACGTCGCGCCCCACCGAGTCGAGCCCGCCCGCCGCGATCCGCATGGTCAGCGGGAAGACCCCGCCCATCAGGATGGTCGCCGGCAGCAGGATCATGCAGGCCATCACGAACTGGCAGACCAGGATGGTGTCGACGCCGAACCCTGACGACTGCAGGAGCCAGGTGAAGACGAACGGCATCCGATCGGTGAAGAGGTAGGTCGCCCCCACCGCCATCGCCGTCCCCAGGTGGACCATGGCCAGCCAGCGGATCGGGTGCGGCGTCCGCTGGCTGGTGCGCCCGAACAGCGCCGCCCCCACGCCGAGGCCGATGAGGAAGGCCAGCAGGATCAGCGTGAACGAGAAGATCGACGAGCCCAGCAGCACCGCCAGCGCCCGCGTCCACAGCACCTGCAGCGTCATCGCCGTGGCGCCCGACACCGCGAAGGCCCCCAGCGCCGCCCGCCGCGCGCGCGCGTCGACCGCTGGCGGGGGCGGCAGGATCGGCCCCTCGAGGTTGGCCGCCGCGGCCGCCGCGTCGAGCCGCTCGTCGATCGAGATCCCCTCCTCGGCGTGCTCGGGCAGGAAGCGGCGCGCGACCAGGATCGCCCCCGCCAGCACGAGATCGAACGACGCCGCGGTCACGTTGGTCCAGCGGAGCCCGATGTTGGGCAGGAACACGAAGCCGGCGAAGAAGGCCCCCGCCACCGCGCCGAACAGGTTGACCGAGTAGAGCGTCCCGATCCGCAGGCCGATGCGCCGCAGCTCCCAGGGGCGGGTCACGAAGTGGCGGGCCAGGAACGGCAGCGTCGCCCCCATCAGCGTGGTGGGCGCCAGCAGGATCCCCGCCGAGGCCACGAACCGCAGCACCGAGAGCAGCGCGTAGCGGTCGCCGAAGGCGCTCCAGAGCCCGCGGTTGAGCCCGGGGTAGAGCGTCATCACCAGGGGGACGCAGAGCGCGTAGACGCCGATCCCCGCCTCGGCGATGGCGTAGGCGCGCACCGGGTGCTTGAGCCGGTCGGCGTACTTGCCGGCCAGGTAGGACCCCAGCCCCAGCCCCCCCATGAAGGCGGTCAGCACCGTCGAGACCGCCAGCGTCGTCGACCCGAAGACCAGCGTCAGCATCCGGGTCCAGAGCATCTCCAGGATGAGCCCCGAGGCCCCGGACAGGAAAAAACAGGCCAGAACGACGACCCGCATGGGTCGCGGAATCTACCACTTCTGTGACACCGCTCGTTGACGCAACGGGCGCCGCCCGCTTTATTTAGGGCAACCGGACCCCGGCCATGGCAGTCAAACCTCCCCACACGACGATGTTCGGCGTCTCGGCAGTGCGGGCGATCGAGGGGCTGCTGGTCCCGGGGGGGACGGCGCGCGGCGAGTTCGACGACGCGGAGCTGATCGCGGCCATCAAGCGGAGCGATCCGGGGAGCCGCGAGGCGCTCTACCACCGCTACAAGCGGCGCGTGTACGGCCTGGCGGTCCGCATCGTCGGCCCGGTCGACGCCGAGGAGGTGGCCCAGGAGGCCTTCATCCGGATCTTCCGCGGGCTCCCCAAGTTCCGCGGCGACGCCGCGCTCTCCACCTGGATCTACCGGCTGGCGGTGAACGCGGCGCTGTCGCACCGGAGCCGCCGCGCCGGCGCGCGCCTGCCGACCGACGAGGGAGCGAGCGAGAAGACGATCGAGGCCCAGCCGGCCGAGGAGGTGGTGCAGGGGGACGCGGTGCTGCGCGCGCGGCTCGAGCGGGCGCTGGTGAAGCTGCCGGCCGGGTACCGCACGGTCATCGTCCTCCACGACGTCGAGGGGCTGGAGCACGAGGAGATCGCCTCGATCCTGAGCTGCCACGTGGGGACCTCCAAGTCGCAGCTCCACAAGGCGCGCGCCAAGCTGCGCGAGATCCTGGCCGCCGACGGCATCACCGCCGCCGAGCTGGAGGACCGCTGATGGCGGCGGGCTGCGCGCAGACGACCGAGACGCTGTCGGCGTTCGTCGACGGCGATCTCTCGCCGGCCGAGGCGCAGGCCGTGCGCGCCCACGCCGCCGGCTGCCCGCGCTGCACCGCCTCGATCGAGGAGCTGCGCGCGATGTTCACGGCCGCGCGCGCGCTCGAGCGCCCCGAGCCGCCGCCGACGCTTTGGGCGGCGGTCGAGGGGGCGATGGCGCGGCACGATCGCCCCTGGTGGCTGTCGCTGCGCCTGTTCGGGACCGGGGCGCTGGCGGGCGCCGCCGCCGTCTCGCTCGTCGCGCTCGGGCTCAGCTCCTGGCGGGCGCACCAGGTGACCGCGGTCGCGCCGCCCGTGGTGGCGCCGGCCGCCCCGGCGGTGGCCGCCGCCGATCCGCTGCTCGACGAGGCGGAGGCCGAGTTCGCGCGCGCCGCCGGCGTGTACGAGAAGGCGATCGAGAAGCTGCGGGGCCTGCTGGCGCGCGAGGAGCCGCGCTGGAGCCCGGCGGAGCGCGCCCGCTGCGCCGAGCGGCTGGCCCAGCTCGACGAGGCGATCGCCACCTCGCGCGAGCTCGCCCACAAGAGCCCCGCCGACGGCGTCGGCAACGAGCAGCTGTTCGCCGCCTACCAGCAGAAGATCGCCTTCCTGGCCGAGGCGGTCCACCGGGGCGGGACCTTCCGCGAAGGCGGGCCGTCGGAGCCGTCGCCGTGAGCCCCCGCTGGGCCCTGCTCGCGCTGGGGGTGGCGGTGGCCGCGCCGGTGCCCGCCCGGGCGGCCGACCCGGGCGGCGCGCCCGAGGGGCCGGCGCCCACGCTGGTCGACCGGCGCGAGATCATCGTCCCCGCGCGCGGCGCCGAGCTGGTGCGGATCGACAACCTCCTGGGGCGGGTCGGCATCCGCGGCACCGCGCGCCCGGGCGAGATCCACGTGGTCGCCGAGAAGCGCGCCTCCAGCGCCGAGGCGCTGGGGCGCCTGCGCGTCCACTACACGGCGTTCGAGAGCGGCGAGATCCAGATCGACACCCGCGTCGAGCTGGGGGGGCGCGAGCGCTCGCTCCCGCTGGCCGACAGCGGCGTCGACCTCTGGCTGGAGGTGCCGCCCGACGTGGCGGTCGAGGCCAAGACCTTCGGCGGCGACGTCTCGGCCTCGGGGCTGCGCGCCGGCGCCAAGCTGGAGACGACCGGCGGGCGGATCGGCGTCTCCGACGTGCGCGGCGGCGTGGTCACCCACCAGCTGCGGGGCGGCCAGAAGGTCGCCGCCGTCGAGGGGGACGTCGACCTCGACGGCGTCGAGGGGGACATGGACCTCAAGGATCTGGGGGGCGGGCGGGTCGACGCCCGGCTCGTCGACGGCAACATCCGCGCCGAGGACGTGCGCGACGACTTCGTCCGCCTGGTGACCACCACCGGGCGAGTGGTGCTGATCGGGATGATCCGCCCGGCCGCCCACTACGACCTGCGCAGCTACGCCGGCGAGGTCCGCTTCCTGCCGACCGGCGAGCCGCCGCCGTTCGAGCTGCGCGCCCGCTCGGCCACGCCGCTCGCCAGCACGGTCCCGCTGCACGCCGCCCGCCACGACGGCGACTGGCTGCGCGCCGAGTTCCTGGGGCGCCGCGGCCAGGGGGCGCGCCCGCGCGCCGCGCTGGTCGAGCTCTCCTCGACCCTGGGCGGGGTGGTCATCCAGATCCAGCCCCGCGCCGCCCAGGAACTACAGTAGTCCTACAGTAGCCCTGCAGGTCCCCGGCGGTAGCGCCTGCAGGTGCGCCGCCGAGGTGTTAAGGTAGGCGTTTCGGACGCCCCGAGATGCGGATCGGAATCTTCTCCGACACACACGCCAACATCGAAGCCCTCGAGGTGGTGCTGAGAGCCCTCGACGAGGAGGCGGTCGATGAGCGGGTCTGCCTCGGCGACACCGTCGGCTACGGCGCCAGCCCCAACGAGTGCTGCGCGCTCATCCGCGCCCGCGCCGCCCACACCATCCTCGGCAACCACGACGCCGCGGTGGCCGGGCGGATGGACTACTCGTACTACTACCACGCGGCCCGCCACGCGCTGGACATGCACGCCCGGCTGCTGACGCCCGAGAACATGCAGTGGCTCAAGAACCTCCCTTACGAGGTGCGCAAGGGGGACGTCCACTTCTGCCACGGCTCGCCGCTCAACATCGAGGAGTTCGACTACATCTTCGCGCGCGATCAGGCGGCGCAGTGCCTGGAGATCTGGGACGACCTGGCGCCGCTGACGCTGATCGGCCACTCGCACCTCTGCAAGTCGTTCGCGCTCTCGCCCGACGGCGTGCACGAGGTGGTGGCCGACAAGTTCGAGCTCCGCCCCGGGTGGAAGTACATCATCAGCGTCGGCTCGGTCGGCCAGCCGCGCGACTACGACCCGCGCGCCAGCTACGTCGTCTACGACAGCGACCGCAAGCTGTTCGAGTTCCGCCGGGTGGAGTACGACGTGAAGGCCTCCGCGGAGAAGATCTTCGGCTCCGACCTGGAGCCGAACTTCGGCCACCGGTTGTTCATTGGCGTCTGAGCTGGGCGTCTGACGTGCGCCGCGCGCTCCGCCTCGCGCTCCTGCTGGCGCCGCTCATCGCGGCGGAGCGCCCCGCCGCGGCCGGGCCCGCGGCAGCAGCCGACGACGGCCCCTGCCTGGACGTCGATCCCGCCACCGGCCACGCCGGGCCCGACACCTCGCCCGACGTGACCTGGACCGAGGTGGAGGCGCGCGGCGGCGTCCTCCCCGACATCGACGAGGATCCGACGCACGCGCCGCCCGCCTGGTGGCGCTACCCGCGGACGCGGCGCTCGGCCGACCTCCTGGCCGCCGAGGCCAAGAACCCGCGCGGCCTCTACGAAACGGTCCCGGCCGCCGATCTGAGGAAGGGCGACCTGCTGGTCCGGACGCGCGGCGCCGGCGCCTGCGGGAAGATGACCCTCATCGTCGGGACCGTCGACGAGGGCTTCATCACCGTCGAGCCGGGGCCCGACGGCAAGCCCGGCACGCGCGCCGGCGACCCCGTCTTCTTCGACGGCAAGGCGCTGCGCCCCGAGGTCGCCGCCTACCGGATCCGGGTCAAGAAGGACAGCTCGCTCGGCCACGTGCGGGAGCTCGAGCGCGACCTCACCCACCTCGAGCGGACCATCTCCGAGCGGCCGCCGCTGGTGGTCAAGAAGGGGGCCGAGGTCGTCGACGAGAAGGTCCACGACCTCGTCGACGAGGCCTGGTCGCTGGGCGCCGACCCGGCGTTCGGCGAGGACCGCCGCGCGCTGACCGGCCGCGCGCTGGCGCTGGCGGCGGCGCTCGAC
>DASZVW010000355.1:0-2131 GCA_035546895.1 Polyangia bacterium | reverse complement strand
CAGCAGCCAGCGGTCGAAGACCCACTGCTTGTCGAGGCGCACGTCGAGCTGCACGAACGCCGGCTGGCGCGCGCTGTTCACCGGGCCGAACACCGGGTCGTACTCGTCGGTGACGCTGTTGAACACGCTCCCCAGCACCGGGGTCTGGGGGTTGCCGCTCACGTAGCGGAAGCGCGAGGCGAGCCGCCAGTGCCGCGGCAGATCGTAGGCCGCCACCGCGGCCAGGATGTGGGTCTGGTCGAAGTCGAACAGCCGCCAGTCGGTCTGGCCCGAGTCGAGCCGCTCCGAGCGCGACAGCGTGTAGGCGATCCAGCCGACGAACCCGGCGGCCAGCTCGCGGCGGGCCACCACCTCGAGCCCGATCACCCGCCCGCGGCCGCCGTTGTCGTAGGTCACCGGCACCTCGGCGCCGTTGACGACCTGGGTGGCGTCGGTCGGGCTCACCAGGTTCGAGAGGCGCTTGTAGAACCCCGTCACGTCCAGGCTGGTCCCGGCCAGCGGCCGCCACTCGCCCCCCAGCGAGAGGTGGATGGCGCGCTCCGACTTCAGGCTGGGGTTGCCGAACACGGGGTTGATCTGCTCGATGTCCGGGGGTTGCTGGTAGAGGCCCAGCGCGCCCTTGACCGCCCAGCGCGGTGACAGCTCCTCGCGCACGGAGAACCGCGGCGCCAGGACGGCCTGCTCGCAGATCTGGAAGTAGTCGGCCCGCAGCCCCGCCGCGATCAGCAGCGGCTTGCGCGGCCGCAGCTCCAGCTCCGCGAACACCCCCGGCGAGAAGAACCACGCCCCTTGCAGGTACGTCTCCCGGGTGTCGCTCAGGTCCTGGTTGCCCATCGGTTGTCCCTCGTTGGGTGGCTCGGGCAGGCGGACGTGCCCGCTGTAGCTCTCGGCGCGCGCGTCGGTGCCGGCCACCAGCGTGGCCCAGGGGGCCAGCCGCAGGCGCAGGCCGTCGCGCAGCTGGACCACCTTCCGGTGCAGGTCCAGCACCAGGTTCCCCTCGCTGATGGTCTCGGCGTCCTGCCCGGCCGAGAGGCGCAGCGTGTTCTCCAGCCCCTCGCGCGGCGTGTAGCGGTCGGCGAGCAGCCCGCGCCAGAACCCGGTGCGCGCGCTCAGCTGGTTCCCGGTGGCCTGCTGCGAGAAGTCCGCCGGGTCCTTGAACAGCACCGCCAGCCGATCGTCGGCGCCGAACACCATCGCCCGCAGGTCGTGGGCGGGCGTCAGCCGGATGTTCGCCAGCAGCTGGGCGTCGTAGTAGACGGGCGCGGTCACCAGGCTGACGGAGGCGTCGCTGGGGACGGCCGCCTTGAGGATGGCGTCCAGGTAGCTGCGCCGCACGGCGACCGCCACGCCGCCGCGGTCTCCCAGCGGCGCCTCCAGGTAGAGGCCGGCGTCGAGCACGCTGACGTCGAAATAGCCGCCGACGCGCTTGGGCTTGAGCTCCTTCAGGTGGACGTCGACGATGCCGCCGGTGGCGCGCCCGTACTCCGGCGAGAAGTTGCCGGGCACGAACTCGATGTCGTCGATGACCCCCTCGGGCAGCACGCTGCGCAGGCCGCCGAAGTGGTAGACCAGCGGCACGTCCATCCCGTCGACGAAGATCTGCGTGTCCTCGGGCGCCGAGCCGCGCACGATCAGGAGGCCGCTGCCGGCGGGCGCCCGCGCCACGCCGGCCAGGTTCTGCACCACCGCCAGGGGATCGCCGGCCGTGCCCGGCACCCTGTCGATGACGTCGGCGGTGAGCACCACGTGGGTGACGTCCTTCTTGGGACGGGCGGCGGTCACCGTCTCGTCGAGCGGGCTCGCCTGGCCGCGCTCGAGGTAGTAGGTCACGACCGTCTTCTCCCCGGCGCGGACCTCCTCGCCGGTGCGGAACGGGAAGTAGGCGGGCGCCTCGACGTCGAGGTGCCAGCCGCCGGGCGCGAGATCGAAGAACGCGAAGCGGCCGCCGCCGTCGGTGGTCGCCTCGTACGCCTGGGGCGGGACCGCCCCCTCCTTCGTCGCGGTGACCACTAGGCCGATGAGCGGGGTGCGCGTCCCGCGCTCGCGGAGCTGCCCGGCCAGGCTCTCGCGCGGCGGCGGTGGCGGGGCGGGCGCGGCCGGTCGCCCGGGCGCGGCGGCGGGCGCGGCCGGC
>DASZVW010000354.1:0-2832 GCA_035546895.1 Polyangia bacterium | reverse complement strand
CGATGCGCGAACTCTTCACCCGCCTCGTACTGCCGGCTCGGAGGTCCGCCCGCAGCTACCCGAGGGCCGTGAAGCTCAAGATGAGCAACTACGCCCGCAAGCGGCCGGTACCCGGAGGCCGCGCTTAACCGAACGGCATTGGGGCTAGGATCAGATGTGTGATTTCGCGTAATTGGGGAGCGATGCAATGAACTGAGTTTCGAAACTCGATTTCACGGAGGAGTGACTAAGCAATGGCGTGTGACACTGATTACGCTCGCGGTACTCATGCTTCCGGAGGCTTCGGGCGCCAGCGTAGGTACAGCAAGAGTGGCAGGCGGGACACGAAAAGGAGACGTCTGACGGCACACTTTCTGCGGATCGAAAACAAAAAGCCACCTGCGGAGCGAACCGCAGGTGGCTTTTGTTTTGGCGCGCCGGGCGCGCCTGCTCAGGGCCGAGGGGTTAGTTCGGGATGAGCGCGACGTTGGAGACGCAGAACGAGTAGTTCGTCACCGCGGTGGTGTTGGTGAACACCTGGAACTGCATCGACTGGACGTGCGTCACGTCGAACGCCGGCGGCGTGGTCCCCTGGCTGATGAGGTAGTCGGGGCCGCCCACGTCGGTCCAGAGCACCGTCACCTCCTGCACCTGCGACGGGTCGGTCGGCGGGGTCAGCGGCGACGAGGTCTTGGCGGCGCCCATCCAGTACGGCGAGTCGGTGCCGTGCTCGCCGGTGAACGGGAAGTTGACGCGCATCGCGCCGGGAGGGGCGCCCGCGCCGTTCGACACCGGGTCGGTCGTGGAGGCCGCGAAGTTGCTGAACTGGAAGTAGATCCCCTTGTACTTGCTCAGGTCGAGGTCGCTCTTGGGACCGGCGTCGCCGCCCGGGTTGTTGAAGTCGAGCGAGATGCCCGAGCCCCAGAGGTCGGTGTAGTCGGGCGCGCCGGCCTTGTCCATGACCATCGCGGCGACACCCGAGGTGCACTGCGAGCTGGTCGCCGCGTCGGCCGGCGGGAAGGTCGCGCCCGGCGTGGGCGATAGGATCTGCGAGCAGGCCGTGGGAGCGAATTGACCCTTGGCCACGCAATCGCTGTCGCCGTTGTCCGTGCCGAGATTCCCGATGCCGGCCATGCCGCCGACGCCGTCACCGTACGCGTACCAGGGGCCGATGACGCCCGTGCCGCCGGTCGTGTCCTGAACGAAGCCCGTCGGGCTCGAGGTGAGCGGGATGTAGCCGGTTGGGATCGGCGGCTGGCCGCCGCTGGTGCCGCCGCTGCCCGTCTTACCGCTGCCGCCGGAGCTGCCGCAGGCGACGCCGGCGAGCGCCAGCGCGCCGACCAAGCCGGCGAAGAAGAGATTCGATGTTTTTTTCATGATGGTTAGGCCTCGTGTCGTTGGAGTTCTGGGGGGTCTGGGAAGGGATCGCCGCAGTGCCCCCGAAAACCCGGGGTCACCCTCGAAAAGAGGTGTAGTATCTTCCCCGACCTTTGTCCCGTCAAGACCGAGGCCGCGCCCGATGCCGGGCGCTTCCGGCTTGCGCGGGACTGATGAAAACACGCCCCGCTCCCCCCTAGTTTAGGAGGCACTTCTTGATGTCGCGCAGGTTTGGCCTGGTTGGACTTCTGATGGGATTTTGGTCACTTGGCTGCGCCTCGGCGCCGGCCAGCGGCACCGGGTCGGGCGGCGGCACCGGGAGCGGCACCGGCGGGACCGGCAACACCATCGTGATGAACCCGCCCTCGAGCTACCCGCAGAACGCCGGGTCGAGCGCGGCGTTTCCGTTCCCCCAGGGGCACGCGCTGCCGAACTGCAGCTTCCCCACCTACGACACCGACACCGTGGAGACCGCCTACACGAACTGGAAGGCGAGGTTCTTCGACGGGACCAAGATCGTCCGCCCCGAGAACGGCAACGACACCGTCTCCGAGGGGATCGGGTACGGGATGCTCATCGGCGTGTTCATGAACGACCAGCCGATGTTCGACACCCTCTGGACGTACGCCAAGTCGAAGTTCGACGGGAACCACCTCATGACCTGGTGCCAGGGGACCGGGCAGTCGGGGAGCTGCAACAGCTCGGGCTCGGCGACCGACGGCGACGAGGACATGGCCTACGCGCTCCTGATGGCCAGCAAGCAGTGGAGCGGCGGCACCTACGCCTCCGACGCCGCCACGCTGATCGGGAACATCTTCGCGCACGAGGTGAGCGGCAACATCCTGCTGCCGGGCGACAGCTTCGGGCCGAGCGGCCTCAACGAGCTCGATCCCTCGTACTTCGCCCCCTCGTACTACCGGGCCTTCGCGAAGGTCGACCCCAGCCACGACTGGATGGACGTGCTCAAGGAGTGCTACACGATCCTCGCTGCGGCTTCGCAGCCCGACGGCCTGGTGCCGAACTGGGTCACGCAGAGCGGGACGGCTACCTATCGCCCCGGCAACTCCAATATCGATCCCTACTTCGGCTACGACGCGTGCCGGACTCCGTTCCGGATCGGCATGGACTACTGCATCAACGGCGAGCCCGACGCGCAGGCCTACGCGAACCTCATCTCGGCGTTCTACGCCTCGAAGGCGACCGCGGTCTCGCTGTCGGGGATCAACGACGGCTACACCACGACCGGCGGCACGCCGCCCTACATGACCTACTCGGCGGGGATGGCCTTCCTCGGCCCGGCGGGCGTCGGCGCCATGGCCGCCGGCCAGACGATGCTGCGCGACCTCGCCTACAAGACCGTCGACGCCGAGACCACCAGCAACGCCATGAAGGCGAGCGGCGTCTTCACCTACTACCACGCCTCGTGGGGCGTGCTGTCGCTGATGGCGATGGCCGGGAACTTCTGGGCCCTGACCC
>DASZVW010000353.1:0-2064 GCA_035546895.1 Polyangia bacterium | reverse complement strand
CGCTGGGCGGCGGCGCGGATCTCGTCCGGCACGCCGGCGTCGCCCGCCAGCGCCACCACGTGCTCCATGTAGCTGCGGCCGGCGCGGTCGTCGGGGTGGCGGATGAGGACCGCGTTCCAGGCCATGCCGGCGGCCCGGCGCGCGTGGGTGACGCCCGGCCGGAAGGCGCGGCGGGTGAGCGCCGCCTCGGCGTGCCCGAGCTCGGTCGCCGCGGCCGCCAGCCACTCCTCGGGCGTCAGCCGGTGGAGCCAGTGCGCGGGATCGGGGCCGGGCATCTCGCGGGCTCAGGTCCAGGTGGGGATGGTCTTCTCGGCGCGCGCCAGGTCCTCCTCGGTGTCGATCTCGCGCCAGAGCCCGTCGATGAACAGCGGCCGCAGCGCCAGGCCCCGCTCGGCCAGCGCGTTGAGGCCGTCGCTCAGATAGGCCTGGTCGAGGCTGGCGGCGGCGCCGAACGGCGCCCGTCGGCCGCGCGCGCGGGCCTCGCGCCAGACCTCGACGAGCCCGGCCGCCCCCTCCGGGGAGAAGCGGGCCAGGCCGATGAACTCGCCGGCCGCGTCCTCGGCGGAGACCAGGCGCTTGCCGACGCGGGTGACGGCGGCCGCGGCGCCGGTCCCCTCGACCCGGGCCAGCTCGGCCTCGCTGACCGGGTGGAGCGTCCGTCCCTCGTAAGCCTCGCGCCAGCGGCGATCGATCACCAGCGCCACCGGGCCGGGGGCCTCGGCCAGCCGCCGCGCGTGCTCGGGCGCGAACACGATGTCGGAGTAGGAGAAGACGAATCCCTCCTTCATCTCGCGCTCGGCGTAGAGGAGCGAGGTGAAGATGTTGTTCTCGGCCCAGTCCGGGTTGTCGACGAAGCGGAGCGGCGGGCCGCCGGCCGGCGGGACGATCTTGTCGCCGCGGTAGCCGCGCACCACCACCACGTCGTCGACGCCCGCCGCCGCCAGCGCATCGAGCTGCCGGTGCAGGATGGCGCGCCCGGCGACCTTCACCATGCACTTGGGGATCTCCTCGGTCTCCGCGCCGAGCCGCCGCCCGCGCCCCGCCGCCACGATGATCGCCTTCATTTCACGCCGGCTCCGGTCACACGGTTCCGCCCCAGCGCGCGGCCGATCGAGAGCAGCGCGCGCGCCGCGTAGGCGGCGTTCATCGCCAGGTAGGCGTGCAGGAAGAGGTCCATCCGGTCGGCCAGCGCCACGAACACGATGTAGCTCGGGTAGTGGACGACGAAGCGGCCGACCGCCTCCACCAGCGCCAGCGGCGAGCGCCGCGCGGGCGTGGGCGCGGCGGCGGCGAACCCCTCGCCGTAGTCGCCGGCCCCCTTGGCGACGGCCGCCCCGGTGGCGGCGGCGTACTCCGGCCGGCGCATGAAGGTGGTCAGGCTGATGGCGCCGGCGACGATCACCAGCCCGGCGAGCCCTTCCAGCAGCCAGCGGACCTGGTGCGCGGGCATCCAGAGGCGCACCGCCACGGCGGCCACCAGCGTGAAGGCCTTGAGCTCGTCCATCAGGAAGTCGAGGTGCGCGCCGACCGGAGAAGAGGTCCCCTTGAGGCGCGCCAGCTGGCCGTCGGCGCAGTCGAGCACGTAGGAGAGCTCGAGGACGCCGACGCCGCCCAGCAGCGCCCCCCAGCCGGCGCGGAAGGCGATGAGCGCGGCGCCGGCCAGGAACACCGGCAGCGTCAGCAGCGTGACCTGGTTGGGCGTCACACCCGTGCGGGCCAGGGGGACGATCACCACCGCCGCCAGCGGCCGGGCGACGAGCTTGTTCCAGAGGATATCCTTCGGCTTCCGCGTCCGTCGGTAGGCGTCGACGACGGCGCTCAACACGCTGGGGACCTCAATGCGCGAGCAGGCCGTAGAGCTGGTAGATGCCGAGCAGCACCAGCCCGAACGCGAACCCCACGCCGATGTACGTCCAGATCGGCGTCTGCGGGCGGGGCTTGCGCGGCTTCTCCGCGGCGACCGGCGCGGGCGCGGCCGGCTCGGGGCGCTTGCGCCCCTTGGCGTCGAACCCCGGCTGCGTGGTCGGCTGGGACTCGTTCGTCTCCGCGGGAGGGGGCGCGACG
>DASZVW010000352.1:0-1866 GCA_035546895.1 Polyangia bacterium | reverse complement strand
GCCACAAGAGGCCGCCGAACAGCAGGCCCGAGAGCAGCCGGGGCAGGGGGACGCGCGGCGCGACCAGGCCGTAGACCGCGCCCCAGGCCGCGCCGTAGGCGTAGTGGACCGCGACCCCGCCCTTGGCCTTCTGCCGCTCGCCGAGCGCGATTCCCGCCGGCCGCACCAGCGCCTGGGCCGCCTTGTGCGTCGCCGGCTCGTCGCTTGACGCCGCCTCCTCGCGGGCCTTGGTCCGCGCGCCGCCCAGCTTCCCGAGCGGCGTCTGCGCCTTCTCCATGATCCAGCTGGCGGCGAGGCCGCTCACCAGCCCGCGCAAGCCGTCGCCCACCACCCCGCCGCGCCGCCTCGTCCAGGCCATCGTCCCCTCCCTTCAGTCGCCGGGGTTGACCTCGATGTGGTCCTTGACCTGCTTGACGCCGTCGATCTGTCGCGCGATGTCGACGGCCTGGGTCCGGGCGGCCTCGGAGGTCACGTTGCCGGACAGCGTGACGACGTCCTTCTTGGTGCGGACGTCGACGTTGGTCATGCTCGGCTGGGCCGCGCTGAGCTTCTGCTTCACCTGCGAGGTGATCCAGTCGTCGCTGATCGGCGGCGCGTTGTTGGGCGTGTTGTTGTTGGTCGCCGCGGCCGCCCGGTGGCCGGCCTCCTCGGCCGTGTTGCCGGCCGACTGGGCGGCGTTCTTCGACGAGCTCCAGGCCCCCTCGGCCGCGTTTCCCGCGCTCTCGCCGGCGCTCTTCGCCTGCTGTCCGGCCTGGGCGGCGTCGTTCTTCATCCGGCTCTCGTCCGCGCGCGCGCCGAGCGCGGGCACCGTGAGCATCACCGCGCCGGCCATCCCCAGGGTCCAGCGACCGATCGTCTTCCACATGACGGACCTCCTTCGGTTGATGGCGCCGCCGCCGTCCGGCGGCGCGGCGCCGTCCTCATTCAGCCTGGACACGATCCGCCGACATCCAACCTCGGTCAGAACATCGGATGCGGCTCGGGCGGCGTCTCGTGGCCGCCGAGCGGCCGGACGAGGTCGAGCGCGATCAGCGCCGCCAGGCCGAGCACCGCCGGCAGCGCGCCGCGACGGTTCCAGCCGTCGGCCGCCAGCGAGCCCAGCACCGCCCCGAGCGCGTAGAGCGTCCACATCGCGCCCATCAGGAGGACGCGGTGGGCGGCGCGCTGGTCGCGCAGGCGGCGCGGCGGCGCGCGGTCCGGGCGGCCGTCCTTCAACCAGAGGAGCAGGTGCGCCGCCTCGCGGCCGAGGCGGGTCAGGTTGCCGGTGAGGTGGGTCGTGTAGACGCTCGAGGCGCCGACCCGCACCAGCGTCGCGTTCTGCAGCCCCATGGCCAGCGCGAGCAGCCCCGTCGGCAGGTAGTAGGCGGCGCCGCTCTTGGTGGAGGCGTGCGGCCACGGCAGGAGCGTGACCGCGACCAGGCAGCAAAGCTCGAGGCCGAGCGTCCAGGCCACGCTCGAACGCCGGCCCCGGCGCCGGACGACTTCATAGACCAGCTCGCTCGCGAACAGGCCGGAGGTGAAGGTGACGATCGGCCAGACGCGCGCCAGGGCGTCCGCGAGGTCGCGATCGGCGAGGCTCCGCCCGAGCGCGACCGTGTTGCCGGTCATGTTGGCGACGTAGACGTGCGAGAACAGCATCCAGCCGAGCGCGTCCACGTACCCGGCCACCGCGCTGAGCGCGACCGCCACGAGCGCCAGCGTGAGATCGCCGGCCTCACGCCCAAGGTTCGAGCTTCCGATGCCGAGAACCTAAACACCGGCGGCGGGGTGAGGCGCGGGCGCCCGCCGCCTGGCCTCGCGCCCGCGGGGTGCTAGAGAGATCGTGTGCTGAGCGTCGGGTTCGCGATCGGGGCGGCGGTGGGGGCG
>DASZVW010000351.1:0-1545 GCA_035546895.1 Polyangia bacterium | reverse complement strand
GCCGGAGCTCCGGCGCGGGTCTCGGGTCGCGGCCGGGGGCGTGGCGGCGCTGGCCGGCGGCGGCCGCGCCGACCTGGCCGGCCGCGGCCGGACCGCGGCGGCGGCGGTGGCGGATCCGGCCTGGCCGCAGATCCCGCTCGCCGATCTGGACGACCGGCCGACCACCCTCGGGCGCGTGCTGGCGGGGCGCCCGGCGCTGGTGAACTTCTGGGCCCCCTGGTGCGAGCGCTGCAAGACCGAGCTCCCCGCGCTCGACCACCTGGCGCGCCAGCTCGCGGGGTGCGCGGTGGTCGTCGGCGTCGCCGTCGGCGAGGACGCGCGCCACACGGCAGCCTTCGTGCATGAGCGCGGGCTCGTCTACCCGCAGGTGATCGACGAGCAGTTCCACCTGGCGGACGCGCTCCACGAGAGCCGCGTCCCCACCACGCTGGTGATCGACGGCGCGGGGACGATCGTCTACGCCGGGTGGGCGGTGGACGAGCCGGCGCTCGCCGCGCTCAGGCGCCTGCTCGACCGCGCGGACGCGGGCGGGCGCTGCCACGGCGCCGGCGCGGCCGGCGCGACTTGACCACACCCACGAACGCTCGTGGGGCGCGCCCACCGAATTTCGTGGCCACGGCGCCTTCGACGCTCAACTCCGGCGAGAAAGTCCCGATCTTCTGGTTGAGTGGAATTGAGTACGCTGCTTGCACGTTGAAAGGGGCATGATGAGAGGCGTGAAGGTGTTCTCTGCGACGAAGGCGAAGGACCGGGAGATGCTCGGCGAGAACGTGACGCGATGGCTGGTGGAGAACCCCCAGCTCCAGATTGTCGACAAGACGGTGACGCAGAGCTCGGACGCCGAGTTCCACTGCCTGACGATCACGCTGTTCTACGAGACGCCCGCCCCCTGAGCCGGGCGTCTACTTGATCGGGCCGGCGGGGAAGTCCGCCTCGCACTGCGCCGCGCAGCTCCCGGAGGCCGAACAGTGCATGTGCTCCGGGCAGGTCATGGCGGCGCAGGGGTTCGCGCAGGGATCGTTGAGCGCCACGTTGCTGGCGCAGCCCGCGCCGAAGGCCAGGCTGGCCCCGACGGTGACCGCCCTGATGACCGCCCCGATGGCCGCGCCGGCTCGCATCTCGGCCGGTTCGACCCCGGCCCCGCGGTCCTGGTTGCTCACAGCCAGTTGTAGTTGAAGCTGATGCTGACGCGCTCGCCGCGCGTGGGGTTGGAGGCGACCTCGTGCCGCAGCCAGCTCTCGAACAGGATCAGCTTGCCGGCGGCGACCTCGTAGGAGACCTGCTGCTTGTTCTCCGGGCGGCAGGGGTCGCGCTTGGGCGGGGCGCCCATCAGCTTGTCGAGGCGCGGGTCCTCGAACCGGATGCGCGAGCAGCCGCGCGGCGTGGACACGTAGTAGGTCCCGCTCACCACCGCCAGCGGGTGGAGGTGCAGCGGGTGGACCGCGTGGCGCGACATGATGTTGACCCAGCAGTCGGTCATCGCCAGCCGCGCCCCGCCGAGGTTCATGTCCAGGCGGCGGGCGAAGCGGTGGACGTGGCGGCGGA
>DASZVW010000350.1:0-2320 GCA_035546895.1 Polyangia bacterium | reverse complement strand
CTTTTCGCCACCGACTTCGATGCCGCCTTCGCTGTTGACCTGTTCGGCCCACATCTTGTAGCCGTTGTCGACCAGCTTGGCGCTCGAGGACGCTTCGCCCGTCAACGACAGCGAGGCGCCGATCTTGATCGGGCCCGATTCACTGCTGCCACCGCTTTCTTCTTCTTCGCTGCCGCCGCAGGCGGCGACAAGCACGCCCAAGGCCAGCAGGGCGCAGAGCACGACCAGCGCCTTCGGCATGGACTTGGACCAACGATGCTTACCCACGGTCATCACTCCTCGACCTCCGTCCGGAAACCGGAACTGTCAGGCCGTGCCCGCCTTGCGAGCACCATCCCATTGACAACATCTCGTCTCCCTCGTTGCAGATCCCAAAAGCAACCCATGGCAATCTCGTGCCGGTCAGCAACGTAGCACAACTTTTTTTGCAGGCCAAGTGGCATTTGGAAAATCAGTTTCGCGGCTAAGGTTTTTTCTCTTTCCAATGCGTTAAAAGAGGAGGGCAAATTTTCTTTCATGCCCTCTCTCCAATCGTGTAGGTTGGCCCCTTGGCCCGTCTCTTGGTCATCAGCGCGCACTCCGGGGACTTCGTCTGGCGCGCCGCCGGCGCGATCGCCTCCTGTGTCGAGAACGGTGGCGAAGCGCACGTGATCGCGCTCTCCTACGGGGAGCGCGGCGAGTCGGGCGAGCTGTGGCGGGTGCCCGGCCAGACCGTCGAGAACGTGAAGGCCACCCGACACCGGGAAGCCGAGGCGGCGACCGCGGCGCTCGGCGCGACCTTCGAGGCCTATGACCTCGGCGACTATCCGTTGACGGTCGAGCCGGCGACGGTCGAGCGCCTCACCGAGCGGATGCGCGAGCTGCGTCCCGAGATCGTGATCACGCACGCGCCGGTCGACCCCTTCAACCCCGACCACGGCACCGCCCATGCCGCCGCCGCCCGCGCGCGACAGCTCGCCACCGGCTCGGCGGTACCGAGCGCATTCGAGACGATCGCGCCGCCTCAGCTGCTGCTGTTCGAGCCCCATCAACCGGAGCTCTGCGAGTTCGTGCCGACGACCTTTCTCGACATCACCCCGGTTTGGGAGAAGAAGCTCGCGGCGATGGAGGCGATGGAGGCCCAGCGGTACCTGCGGCAGTACTACGCCGAGCGCGCCGAGCATCGCGCGAACCACGCGCGCTGGAGCTCCGGCAACTCGCGGATCGCCTACGCCGAGGCCTTCCAACGCCACAGCCCGCAGGTGGTCGACCGCCTGTGATCGACCAGTTCGCCGCCTTCGGCACGGCAACCGTCCACGAGAGCTTCGGCCGCGACGGGATCGTCGACCTGGACCTGATCCAGGTCGTCCCCGGGAGTCGCGTCGCCGGACCCGCGCGCACCGTGCTCTGCGCCCAGGGCGACAACACCTCGATCCATGCGGCACTGGCCGAGGTGGAGCCGGGCGAGGTGCTGGCGGTGACCATGCCCGAGCCCGAGCCCTACGGCGCGATCGGCGAGCTTCTGGCGCTTCAGGCGAAGGCGCACGGCGTCGCCGGGATACTGATCGACCTGGCGGTTCGCGACCGCGAGGACCTGGTCGGCGTCGGCCTGCCGATCTGGGCGCGATGGGTGCGTGCCCGCGGCACCGAGAAGGGGCGGCTGGGAACGATCGGCGGCCCGATCACGATCGGCGGCCGTCGGATCGAGACCGGCGACCTCATCGTCATGGACGCCGACGGCGCCGTCGTCGTGCCGCGGTCCCGGATCGACGACGTCTTCGAGGCCGCCCGCGCCCGAGAGGCCAAGGAGGATGCCGAACGGCCACGCTACGCCGCCGGCGAGCTCTCCTGGGACCTACTCGGCCTGCGCGAGCTCGCCGGAGGCTGACCGGTCGGTTCCGGGGGCGTCTGAAGCTGTCGCCCGGAGGCCAACGGGACGCGGCCGTCCCGGCCCCGGCCCTGGCCGGCTGTGGCCGTGGCCGGGACGGCCGAGGGTGCGGGGAGAGGGCGATTGCCCGAGGGGAGCGCCCTGGTGCGGGGCGTATGGCCCGGGCCGTGGAGGATGTGTCCTACGGGAGCGCCGCCGTGCGGGGCGTGGGGAAGCGCCACGGAGCGGAGCGTGGGCCCCGGGGCGTGGAGGGGGTTTCACGAGAGCGCCACGGATCCGTATCGGAGGTGGGACCTCGTCACGAAGATCCCGGGAACTCCACACTTCCTCCCGTCTTATTCAGACGTTGCAATCACGTGACCACGGTTTGACCCCCCTATAGGGGGTCGAATACACGCAGCGCGTCTTCGGACCCTTCCTTCCGGCCCTTTCAGGGCCGGAAGGTGTGACGTT
>DASZVW010000349.1:0-5889 GCA_035546895.1 Polyangia bacterium | reverse complement strand
GAATCGGCGAGACGTGCATCCTGGGCGACGGCGTCTCGACGGTCGCGGCCGGGCTCTCAGTCACCGGGCTGTGCGTCGATCCGAACCGGGCGTCGCTCCAGCAGGACGCCTGCGCCGAGTTCCTCAACAGCGTCCGCCGCTACCAGGTGGCGGCGGCCTCGCCGACCGCCCTCGTCATCCGTCCGAACCTCGACGAGATCGTGATCTCGCCGCTCAAGCCCCCCTGCCATCCGGCGTCGGCGCACCCCGACGGGGGCGTGCCGGCCGGCGCCACCAGCCCCGACGGCGGCGTGGGCGCCGACGTCGACAGCTGCCCGGACACCGCCGACGATCCCACCACCGCCAACTTCACCTGCGAGTCGAGCTATCCGGGCGGCGGCTCGGGCCCGCGCTGCCTCATGCTCTGCAAGACCGACAACGACTGCCGCGCCGGTCGGGTCTGCGTCGATTTCGAGCACGGCAAGACGGCGGGGCCGCTCAGCGAGCAGGACGAGAAGCCGAAAGGGAGCAACGCCTGCACGAACGGCACGCGCTGCTTCTGCGCCGACGCGCCCGTGTTCGACGAGAGCGCCAAGGCCTGCTTCGATCAGCTCATCTCCTATCAGATGAACGTCGGCCGCTCGTTCATCGTCACGGGCTCGCAGTCCCCCATCGTCACCACGGCGCCCCTGCCGCCGCCCGGAGGGAACTGCGCCCCCAACCCGACCCCGGACGCCCTTTTCAGCTTCCGTATCCCGATGAACGCTCCCGTGTGCAGCAACGTCCCCGGCAGCGTCGCCGCCATCGACAGCCGCATCGATCCCGACTTCGCCACCGGGGCCCAGGGGACGGCGGCCGCGAACGCCCAGGCGCTGGTGAACGTGGTCACCTCGACCCCCGCGCCCGGCGATCCCTGCCTCTATCTCGGCGGCCCGGTGATCTCGGATCCGACCGACTCGACCGCCACGCACGTGCGGGCGCTGTTCCAGAACTCGCAGCTCAGCTTCGTCCTGGCCGACCTCGATCGCTCGCCGACCACGCAGTTCTCGACCAGCGTGCAGGTCAGCGGCGGCTTCGGCGCGCAGGTGGTCCAAGCGCCGGCCACCGTCGAGGTCTCGATGCCGGCGCGGATCATCCTCGGCCCGGTCGACTCGCTGGCGCAGGTCACGACCGGGACGGCCGTGCCGCCGGCGAGCGAGGCGCCGTACCTCTTCGTGGTCGATCAGCGGCGGCTGGGGCTCGAGCAGGGCGGGGGACCGACCCGCGGCCAGCTCCTTCGGATCAACCCCTTCGGATTCCAGTCGACCGTCGGCTCGGCGCAGACCGGGTACCAGCCGATCTTCGAGGACTACACCGCCAGCGGCGGTCTGTTCCCGATCCAGTGATCCGCCGCCCCCCGGGGGCCGATCTTGACGGAACTTGACGTCCGCGAGGTACGCGTAGAGACTACATGTAGGTAAATCGCGTAGCACGCGAGATCCCTCGGGAATGCTGCCCCTCACGAAAGAGGACGATTCATGAGCGTGCGTTACACTGCGGTCACAAGCATGGACGGAGCCGCGCTCGAGGAGGCCGATCGAAACGTCGAGCGGTGGCGCGAGAAGATCGAGCTCAAGCTCGACAACCGGCAGGTCTTCTTCCTGTTCTTCGGCAGCGCGGTGGTGGCCTGCATGCTGTTCGTGCTGGGGGTGATGGTCGGCAAGCGGATCGAGTCGCGCGGCCAGGCCGACGCGCCGGTCCTGCAGGACCCGCTGGCGGCGCTCGATCGCGCGCACCAGCCGCCGGTGGGGGTGGCCGCTCCCGATCCGCAGCTGACGTTTCCCAGCACGCTGGCCGGGAGCGCCACGCGTTCGAAGGGGAGCGCCGCGCACGCCCCGGCGGCGCCTCTGCCGAAGGCCATCGCCCCCAAGGCCGCCGCGCCCAAGCCGATCGCCGCCGCCAAGCCGGCCCCGGCCGCCCCCGCCGTCGAGCCCGCCAAGGGGAAGGGGAAGTACACGCTGCAGATCAGCACCTTCGCCAGCTCGGCGGATGCCCAGGCGTTCGTGCAGAGGTACCCGGGCGCCTTCGTCATCGCGGGCGACGTCCCCGGCAAGGGGACGCTCTACCGGGTCCGCTTCGGCAACTACCCGACCTACAAGGAAGCGACGGCCGCCAAGGAGAGCTTCGAGAAGCAGCACAACCTGATCGCGCTGGTCGCCGCGCGATAGCGCGCGGTCAGGCGGCCCGCGGGACGAGGCGCAGCGCGCGGCCGCGCGCGGGACGGAAGGCGCCGAAGTCCTTGCGGTCGAAGGTGAACACGGTGCCGATCCGCTCCCGGTCGCAGAGCGCGAAGGAGACGGCGTCCGTCAGGCCGAGCGCCAGCCCCTCGTAGCGTTGCTCGATCTCCAGCGCGCGGGCGTAGTCGGCGGCCTCCACGGCCAGAAGATCGATGCGCCCCTGGGCCAGCTGTTCGGCGAACCGGCGGCCGGCGTGGCGGCCGAGGCGGCTCTCGAGCAGGTACCAGGTCTCGGCGGCGACGAGCGGGTGCGTCGCCAGCCGCTCGTCGAGCTCCCGGAGGCACTGCACGGCGGCGGCGTGGTGGCGGTCGGCGCGGTCGGCGAGCGCGTAGAAGGCCCCGGTGTCGACCAGGATCACCCGAGGATCCCTTTGAGGATCTCGTCGGCGCGGGCGGAGGCGTCGTCCCCCGCCGGCCCCTCGGCGCAGCCGACGAACCCCTCCAGCGAGGTCGTCGGCGTCTCCAGGTAGCGGGCGACGGCCTCGCGCACCTCGGCGGCCATGCTGCGTCCGCTCTTGTGGGCGCGATGGCGCAGGGCGCTGAGCTGCTCGTCCTCGAGGTATATCAGCGTCTTCGACTTCGCCATCGCTCCGATATTGACATCAGTCGGACATATGTCAACGGCGGCGCCGCGCTCAGGCGGTCGTCGCCGGGGCGGAGGCACTCGCCTCGAGCTCGCGCTTGCGCTTCATCGACTTGGCGACCAGCTCGGAGACGTTGAGGACCTGAACCTTCTCGCCGGCGTTCCGGTCCTGGACGCCGTCGCGCAGCATGATGGTGCAGAAGGGGCAGGCGGTGGCCACCGTGTCGGCGCCGGAGGCGATGATCTCGTCGGTGCGGTTGTGGTTCACCCGGGTGCCGATCTTCTCCTCCATCCACATCCGGCCGCCGCCGGCGCCGCAGCAGAAGCCGTGCTCGCGGTTGCGCGGCAGCTCGACGACGGCGTCCTTGCCGGCCGGCAGCGCGCCCAGCACGGCGCGCGGGGCGTCGTACTCGCCGTTCCAGCGCCCGAGGTAGCAGGGGTCGTGCAGCGTGACCTTGGACCGGGCGGTCTCGACGGCGTCCATCTCGATCCGGCCGCTCTCCACCAGCTCGCGAATGAGCTGCGTGTGGTGGCGGACCTCGAAGGTGCCGCCCAGCTGCGGGTACTCGTTCTTGATGGTGTGGAGACAATGCGGGCAGGCGGTGACCACCTTCTTCACCTTCTTGGCGTTCATCGTCTCGATGTTCTGCTGCGCCTCCATCTGGTACAGCATCTCGTTGCCCGACCGCCGCGCCGGATCGCCGGTGCAGCCCTCTTCCAGGCCCAGCACCGCGAAGTCGACGCCCCCCTCCCGCAGGATCTCCACCAGCGCGCGCGTCTGCTTCTTGATCCGGTCGTCGAAGGCCCCCGCGCACCCGACCCACAGCAGGTACTCGGCGTGGGGGTGGTCGTCGAGCGTGGGGACGTTCATCCCCTCGGCCCAGTCCATCCGCTTGTCGGCGCCGATCCCCCAGGGGTTCCCGTTCCGCTCCAGGTTGGTGAAGGTCCGCGCCAGATCGGGCGGGACCTTCTCCTGCACCAGGACCAGGTTCTGGCGCATCTGGATGATCTTCTCGGGGTGGTCGATGAAGACTGGGCAGACCTCCTGGCAGGCGCCGCAGGTGGTGCAGGCCCAGAGGACGTCCTCGGTGGTGCGCCCCCCGATGAAGGGCAAAGGCTTTTCATCGCCGGCGCGCGGGTCGGCGCCCTGGCCGTGCTGGAAGCGGTCGATCAAGGTGTCGAGCAGGCCGCGGTCGGGCATGTTCGCGCGCAGCTCGTCGCGCACGTCGTGGATGACCTGCATCGGCGACAGCGGCTTGCCGGTGTTGTAGGCCGGGCAGAAGTTGGTGCAGCGGGCGCACTCGGTGCAGGCGAAGCCGTCGAGCAGCGACTTCCAGGTGAAGTCCTTCCACTCCTGCACCACGCCGGTGGCCGCGATGTCGTCGGCCTCCATGTTCAGCTTGGGGAGGATCCCGCGCTGGCCCAGCTTCCGGAAGTAGATGTTGGGCAGCGCGGCCAGGATGTGGCTGTGCTTCGAGTAGAGGAGGTAGTTGAGGAACGCCAGCAGGATGGTGACGTGGGCCCACCAGCAGATCTCGGAGAGCGGCGGGTCGGTCCGCTTCATCCCGAAGTAGGTCACCATCAGCAGGCCGATCGCCGAGAGGATGGCGGCTGCGTCGCGGCTCATCGGGATGAGGCGCGGCTGCAGCACGATGCGCCGGAAGAAGGCGAACACGATCACCGCCAGCACCGCGACGGAGAAGGCGTCGATCATGGCGCCCAGCGCGCGGCCGCCCGTCTCGCCGATGATCGCCGCCCAGCTGAACGAGGGGAAAAGCCCCTGGACGATCGTCTCCGCCGACCCGATGGTGATGACGATGAAGCCCCAGAAGATCAGGAAGTGGTACTTGCTGCCGAGCGCGCTCACGAACCGCGGCAGCCGCTTGGCGGGGAGGGTGGTCGGCTCGACGACCTTCTTCTGCCCGAAGAAGTAGCGGGCCACCGAATCGGCCCGCTCCTCCGGCCGATCGAACCGGGGCTCCGGCCGCCCGCCGAGGATCATCCGGGTGAAGCGGCGGAGCGTCCAGGCGAACATCCCGAGGGAGGCGCAGAGGAGCGCCGCGAAGAGGACGCGTCTCATGGGGCCCTCATCGTACCCCGAATGCGCTATACACGCCCGTATGCCGCTCAACCGCGAGCTCATCGACATCCTGGCCTGCCCGAAGTGCAAGGGGCCGCTCACGCTGCGCGCCGACGAGTCGGCCTTCGAGTGCGGGGCCTGCAAGCTGGCCTACGCCGTCGTCGACGACATCCCCAACTTCATCGTCGAAGAGGCCCAGCCGCTGCCGCGCTGACCGCCGCCGGGCGACAGGGCAGGGAGGCGCGTTTTTTTGCGCTCCCCGGCGGGAGCCTTACACTCGAGGTATGAGTGTCGATCGACGCCGAGCCCCCCAGGAGCGCCGACAGACCGACCGCGTGGCCGCCGTGTTCGCCGTCAAGAAGGCGATCGCCGGCGCCGACGGGCGGCCCAGCCGGGAGGTGCAGCTCTGCCAGGCCGAGGACATCGCCCCGGCGGGGATGACCATCAAGCGGCCGCGCGGCAGCGCCGTGCTGGCGCGGACCGAGCTGGCGCTCTCGTTCTCGCTCCCGGGCTCGCGCGACGAGATCTCGGCGCGCGGGGTGGTGGTGAGCGACGCCAGCGCCGGCTCGTTCCGGCGGACCGGCGTGCGGTTCATCGCGCTCGCGCCCGCTCACGCGCAGCTCATCGCCGGCTACTGCCGCCGGCGCGGCGGCTGACCGTCAGCCGCCGAGGAGGGTCCGCCGGCCGAGCGGCACCCGCCGCACCGGCGCGGCGCCGACGAGGCGCGCCGCCCCCCAGCCGGCGACCAGCTCGCCCTCGAGGCCCAGCCCGGGCAGGTTCTCGCGCCCGCACAGGAGCAGGTTCTTGATCCCTGTCGCGTGCGGCAGCCCGAGGACGTCGAGTGGCCCGCTGGCCCCGCGCGCGTAGAGCGGGGGGGGCGCGATCGCCACGGCCGTCGCGCCCGTCTTGGGGGCGGCGCTGCCGGCGACCTCGCCGGATTCGGCCGGCAGACCGTCGTGCGGCGAGGCGGCG
>DASZVW010000348.1:0-9910 GCA_035546895.1 Polyangia bacterium | reverse complement strand
CGCTGACGTTGATGGCCCGTCCCTGAATCTCGCGCCCGGTGAGCGAGGTGATCGCCGCCGAAGCCTCGTCGTCGCTCCCCATCTCCACGAAGGCGAAGCCGCGCGGCCGCCCGGTGTCGCGGTCCATGACGATCTTCACCTCGACGACGTTACGTCCTCCTTCGGCGAAGGCGTCCCGCAGCTCGGGCTCCGTCACGTTGTACGACAAATTTCCCACGTAAAGCCTGGTTCCCATCTCTCTCTCCTTCGTTGCACGGATTCGGCGGTTCGGCGCGTCTCGGGCACCAACTAGGGGGAAAACTGGGCAACGGACGACCGCCGTCGCGCGGCGCCGGACTCGAGGGTCAACGGCGGCGATTCGCGGTCGGGATCAGCACCGGCCGGGCCGAGAGGGGAAACAGGGGGCAGCAGACGTAGCACCGGAACAAACTCGGCTTGACACCTTAACTGTAACAGCCCCCGTTTCGGCTGTCGAGGGGGTCGCCGGGCGCAACGAGGGCCCCAAACGGGCCCAAACCCCGTCAAACAGGGCGCTTCAGCTGCGACGCAGCGCCGCCAGGACGGCGTCGCCGGCCGCCGTGGTGCCGGCCGCCGGCGTGCCGGCGGGGGCGAGATCGCCCGGCAGCACGCCGCGGTCGATGGCGGCCGCCACCGCCGTCTCGATCGCGCGCGCCTCGGCCTCCAGGCCGAGCGAGTGCCGGCAGAGCAGCGCCAGGCTCAGGATGGTGGCGTACGGGTTGGCGATCCCCTTGCCCGCGATGTCGGGCGCCGAGCCGTGGATCGGCTCGTAGAGACCGCGCTTCCCCTCGCCCAGCGAGGCCGAGGGGAGCATGCCCATCGAGCCGGCCAGCATCGAGGCCTCGTCGGTGAGGATGTCGCCGAACATGTTCTCGGTGACGATGACGTCGAAGTCGGCCGGACGCCGGATGAGGTGCATCGCGCAGGCGTCGACCAGCATGTGCGAGAGCGCGACGTCGGGGAACTCCTCGGCCATCACCCGCGCCGTCACCTCGCGCCACAGACGCGAGGTCTCGAGGACGTTGGCCTTGTCGACGGAGGTGAGCTTCTTCCGGCGCCCGCGCGCCAGGCGGGCCGCGGTGCGCACGATCCGCTCGACCTCGGCGACCGTGTAGACGCAGAGGTCGGAGGCGCGGTCGCCGTCGCGCAGCTTGTCGCCGAAGTAGATGCCGCCGGTCAGCTCGCGCACGACGATCATGTCGACGCCGGCCAGCAGGTCCGGCCGCAGCGGCGAGGCGTGCACCAGCTTGGCGTTGACCGCCACCGGGCGCAGGTTGGCGAACAGGCCCAGCGCCTTGCGGATCGCCAGCAGCCCCTGCTCGGGGCGCACCTTGGCGCGCGGGTCGTCCCACTTGGGGCCGCCGACCGCGCCCAGCAGCACGGCGTCGGCCGCGCGCGCCACCTCCAGCGTCTCCGGCGGCAGCGCCGTCCCGGTCTCGTCGATGGCGATGCCGCCGATGAGGGCGTCCTTGAGCGTGAAGGTGTGCCCCCACTTCTCGCCGATCGCCGCCAACACGCGCCGGGCCTCCGCGACGACCTCGGGGCCGATCCCGTCACCAGGCAAAACTGCAATTACAGCGCGCATTTTCGATCCCTCCGGTTGGAGCGGCGGACGATACAAGAAGGGACGGAGACCGCAAGCCCGGAAACGGCCCGCCGCCGCTCAGCCGCGCGCGATCGGGTAGCGGCGCCCGGGGCCGAACGACTTGCCGGTGATCTTGAGGCCGGGGGCCATCTGACGCCGCTTGTACTCGCTCTGCTGGACCCGGCGGACGACGTCGGCGGCGACGGCGGCGTCGAACCCCTGCGCCACCAGCGCCGGGAGATCGAGGCCGCGCACGAGGTGCGCCTCGAGGACGGCGTCGAGCAGGTCGTAGGGCGGCAGGCTGTCCTGATCGGTCTGGTTCGGGCGCAGCTCGGCCGAGGGGGGCTTGGTGAGCGTCGCCTCCGGGATGACGGCGCGCTCCTCGTTCACCGCGCGCGCGAGCCGGTAGACCAGCGTCTTGGGGACGTCGCTGATGACGGCCAGGCCGCCCGCCATGTCGCCGGACAGCGTGCAGTAGCCGGTGGCGATCTCGCTCTTGTTGCCGGTGCTGAGCAGCAGCCGGTCCTGCCGGTTAGAGAGCGCCATCAGGATGGCGCCGCGCACGCGGGCCTGGAGGTTCTGGGCCGTCAGGTCGGCCGCCGCCTGGGCGCGCTCGGGCGGCGCCGGCGGCGCGAAGGCGTCGAGCGCGGGCGCCAGCGTCTCGAGGTAGGCGGCGAACATCGGCTCGATGGAGACCACGGTGAAGCCGATCCCCAGGTTCTCGGCCAGCGCGCGGGCGTCGGTCAGCGAGCCGGGCGAGGAGTAGCGCGAGGGCATCGCCACCCCCAGCACGTTGGCCGGGCCGAGCGCGCGGGCCGCGATGCAGGCCACCAGCGCCGAGTCGATCCCGCCCGAGAGGCCCAGGAGCGCGCCGCCGAACCCGCAGCGGCGCGCGTAGTCGCGGGTGCCGAGCGCCAGCGCGCCCAGGGCCGCGCGCTCGTCGGAGGGGTCGAACGGCCGGAGGTCGCCGCCCGCCGCGTCCCCCTCGACGTCGACGACGACCAGGTCGCTCTCGTGCTCGGCGCCGCGCGCCACCACCTCGCCGGCGGCGTCGAGCGCCAGGCTGGCGCCGTCGAACACCAGGTCGTCCTGCCCGCCCACCTGGTTGACGAACAGCAGCGGCCGCCGCCAGCGCCGCGCGGTCGCCGCCAGCATGCGCGGCCGCAGGTGGCGCTTCTCGACGGTGAACGGCGAGGCCGAGAGGTTGAGGATGATCTCCGCCCCGCCGCGCACGAGCGCCTCGATCGGGTCGGCCCGGTAGAGCCGCGCCGGCCAGAAGTCGGCGTCGTTCCAGATGTCCTCGCAGATCGAGATCCCCAGCCGCCGCCCGCGGAAGACGGCCGGCGCCACCTCGGTCGCCGGGTCGAAGTAGCGCCGCTCGTCGAACACGTCGTAGGTCGGGAGCAGCGACTTGCGCGCGACGTGGACGATCCGCCCGCCGTCGATGAGCGCCGCGCTGTTATGGAGCCCGTGTCCGGCGCCGGCGTCGCCGCGCTCGGGGAAGCCGACCAGCACCGCGGTCGTCGACCCGGCGAGCGCCGCCGCCAGCGCGTCGAGCGCGGCCCGCGCCGCCTCCACGAAGGCGGGCCGCTCGAGCAGGTCCTTGGGGGGATAGCCGCACAGCGCCAGCTCGGGGAAGACCGCCAGCGCGGCGCCCCGCGCCTCGGCCGCGGCGGCGGCGGCCAGGACGAGCCTGCGATTCCCCTCGAAGTCGCCGATGGTGGGGTTGATCTGGGCGAGCGCGATCTTCACGTCGCCGTCGATTGTAGCGACAGGCGGGCGCCGGTGGAGAGCCGTGATAAAATAATGGTGTGAGCACCGCGAGCGAGGTGATCGCGCGCCCCCCCGAGGCCGACGATCCCGTGGCCACCGCGACGCGCCCGCAGGACATCGCCCGGCGGAGCCGTATCTACGTCAACCGCAACCTGCGGCTCGACAAGATCGAGATGGTCGGCTTCGACATGGACTACACGCTGGCGCTCTACAACCAGCCGCGGATCGAGGAGCTGTCGATGCGGGCCACGCTCGACAAGCTGGTGACCGCCAAGGGGTACCCGGAGTCGATTAGGGGGCTCGGCTACGACCCCATGCTGGCGGTGCGCGGGCTGGTGGTCGATCACCAGAACGGCAACATCTTCAAGCCCGACCGCTACGGCTTCCCGGGGCGGGCGCGGCACGGCCTGCGCAACATCGACCGCGCGCTGGTGGGCGAGCTCTACCAGCGCGAGCGGACCCGGCTCTCCAGCCACCGCTACGCCTGGATCGACTCGCTGTTCGCGCTGCCCGAGGCGGTGCTCTACGCGGTGCTGGTCGACTACTTCGACCGCGTCGATCCGCCCGGCAAGCCGAGCTACACCACCATCTGGGAGAACATCCGGGAGTGCATCGACCTCGCCCACCGCGACGGCTCGATCAAGACCATCGTGAGCGCCGACTTCCCGAGCTACGTCGAGCGCGACGAGGCGCTGCCGGAGACGCTGCACAAGTTCCGCTCCTCGGGCAAGCGCCTCTTCCTGCTCACCAACTCGGCCTGGGACTACACGCAGGCGGTGATGCACTACCTGCTCGACGACGCACCGGGCGCGCCGCCGCACCCGGCCTCGTACCCCTCCTGGCGCCACTACTTCGACGTGGTGGTGGTCAGCGCCGGCAAGCCGGAGTTCTTCACCGAGAGCCGCCCGTTCGCCGAGCTGGACGCCGAGGGGAACCCCCTCCTCAAGAGCCCGGCCGGCCCGTTCCAGCGCGGGCGCGTCTACGCGGGGGGGAACATCAAGGAGTTCCAGGAGCGGGCCCGCGCCAGCGGCGACAGCGTGCTGTTCGTGGGCGATCACATCTACGGCGACATGCTCCGCTCGCGGAAGTCCTCGAACTGGCGCACGGCGATGATCCTGCAAGAGCTGGAGCACGAGGTGACGGTGCACGATCGCCTGCGGCCCGAGCTGGGCCGGCTCGACCGGCTGGACGCCGAGCTCAACCACCTCGACTCCGAGCTGAACGACCGGCAGGCGGCGCTGCGGGCGCTGCTGAAGGGGGCCGCCGAGGGGACCGAGCCGGCCGGCAAGCGCGCCATCAAGGAGGCGATCGAGCGGGCGCGGCGCGAGCTGCGCGAGACCGCGGCCCAGCACCGCGTCCTCGAGGACAGCATCGACGACGGCTTCAACCCCTACTGGGGGCCGATGTTCCGCGAGGGGTACGAGGTCAGCAAGTTCGGCGAGCAGGTCGAGGCCTACGCCTGCGTCTACACGAGCCGCGTCTCCAACTTCCGCTACTACTCGCCGATGCAGTACTTCCGCGGCCCGCGCGACCGCCTTCCGCACGAACGGTAGCGAACCTCGCGCGTCTACCGCCGGAAGCGCGCCACCAGGACCTTCGCCTCCTCGAGGCCGAGCGCCCGCGCCGCCGCGAAGTAGACGGCGGCGCCGACGGCGATCGGCAGGAAGGCCTGGGCGGCGAACACGCGGGTGCCGCCGGCATGCAGCAGCTCGGTCCGCGACGACACCAGCCAGATCACCGCCCCCATCACCGCCGAGGCGGCGGCGATCTTGAGCAAGGGGGTCACGAGCTCGCGGGTGAAGAGCGCCCGCACCCGCGCGTGGAAGGCGACCGCCAGCACCGAGAAGTTGACCAGCGCCGCCAGCGAGGTGCCGAGCGCCAGCCCGACGTGGCCGAAGCTGCGGAAGGTGAAGATGTTCCAGAGGAGGTTGGCCGCCACGGCCGCCACGCTGCCGATCACCGGCACCCGGGTGCGCCCGATGGCGTAGAAGGCCGGGGCCATGACCTTGATGGCCGCGTAGGCGCACAGGCCGACCGCGTAGCCGGAGAGCGCCCGCGCGGTCTCGACCGTCGCGTGGGGCGAGAAGCGCCCGTGCTGGAAGATGAGCCGGATGATCGGCAGGCCGAGCAGCGCCAGCCCCACCGTCGAGGGGACGGTGAGGAAGAGGACCATCCGCAGCCCGCGCCGCAGCGTCACGCTCAGGCTGTCCCAGTCGCCCCGCGCGGCGTCGCGCGACAGGTGCGTGAGCGCGGTGGTCCCCACCGCCACCCCGAACACGCCGATCGGCAGCTGCATGAGCCGGAAGGCGTAGGACAGCCAGGAGAGCGCGCCGTCGGAGATCAGGCTGGCGAACGTCGAGTTGACCACCACGTTCACCTGCACCGCGGCCACCCCCAGCGTCGCGGGCGCCATCAAGGTCGCGATCCGCCGCGTGCCCGGATCGCGCAGCCGCAGATCCGGAAGCAGGCGCGGGCGGAACCCGGAGCGCCAGAGCGGCGGCGCCTGGATGAGGAGCTGCGCCGCGCCGCCCGCCAGCACGCAGCCGGCCCACACCGCCACCGCCGTGCGCGCCGGCAGCCCGATGGCGAACACGACCGCCCCGCCGGCGATGGCCACCAGGTTGAACACCGACGAGGCGAGCGCCGGCATGGTGTACTTCTCCTCGGCGTTGAGCTGCCCCATGGCCACCACCGCCAGCGAGATCGCCGGCAGGAACGGCATCATGATCCGGACCAGCCGCTCGCACAGCGCCGCCTTCTCGGGCGAGAACCCGGCCGCCACCAGGTGCACGATCGGCGCCGGGAAGAGCATCCCCAGCAGCGCGATGGCGCCGAGATAGATGGTCAGCGTCGACATCACCCGGTTGGCCAGCGCCTGCGCCGCCGGCCGCCCGTCGCGCCGCAAGGTCGCCACGTAGGTCGGCACGAAGGCCGTCGACAGCGCCCCCTCGGCGAACAGATCGCGCAGCAGGTTGGGGATGCGGAAGGCGGCCAAGAAGGCGTCGCTGTAGATCCCCGCCCCCAGCGTGAGCGCGAAGATCTGCTCGCGCGCCAGTCCCAGCAGGCGCGACAGCATGGTCAGCGCGCTCACCCGGCGCGCGCCGCTGGCCAGGCGCTCGCTGCCGCGCTCCGCGCCCGCCGGCGCGTCCGGCGTGGGCTTCCCGGCGGGGTCGCCGCCCACTACTCGTTCCCCTTGGCGCGCGGCGCGGAGAGCGCGCCCAGCTCGACCGCACGGTCGCGCAGCGGCGAGGCGGGCCCGCGGCGCAGCTCGTCCAGGAGCGCGCGGTCGGCCGGCGTCCCCGCCGCCGCCAGGCAGTCGAGCATCTCCACGGCGTCGGCCACCGGCGTGGACGGCGCCGCGGCCATCGTCCGCGCGGCCGCCACCGCCGCCGGCGCGGGCGGGACCTCCTTCCCGTTGCGCCCGGCGCGCCCCTCGACGCGGCAGTCGGCCGCCACCGCCGCCGCGCGGACCTCCGGATCGCCGTCGCCGACCGCCTCCTGGAGGGCGCCCGCGCGCCCGCGTCCGGCCGCCGCGACCAGCACGGCCGCGCGCCGGATCGCGCCCGCCGGATCGTGCGTCAGCGCGCCGAGATCGCCGTCGGCCCCGCAGCTCGGCGCCGACTCGAGCATGGCGTCGAGCGCCGCCAGCCGCGCCGGCAGGCCGGCCTCCTTGCGTGCGGCCAGCGCCCGCAGGCCGCCGCAGGCGCGCGCCACCAGGTCCGGCGGCACGTCCCAGTCCTCGAGCGCGGCGGGCACCGCCCCGTCGAGCAGCGTCCCCAGCGCCGACGCGGCCGCCGACGCGCGCCCCGGATCCGACGCCGCCAGCTGGTCCGCGATCGTCCCCACCAGCAGCACGCCGCCGCGGGCCAGCGGGACCGCGGCCAGCGCCGCCTCGGCGACGTGCTCGTCAGCGCCGGCGATCGCCCGCGCCAGCCGCGCCGGGCCGATCCGATCGCCGAGCCGCCCGAGCGCGCTGCGGTCGCCCCGCTTCCTGGCCTTCACCAGCTCGGCGAACGACGGCACCAGCTTGCCGGTCCGCTCGTTGGCCCGCCGCGACCGCGCCCCGGCCGGCGAGCCCCCCAGGAGCGGGAGGACGGCGAGCGCGGCGGCGGCGAAGACGCGGGGGCGAATCACTCACATCAGGGTTATCACCCCTTTGGCGCACACGTCTGCTTTTCCGGCAGGCGCCCCGTCCACCCGCGGGACCACCGTCATCTCGTAGCGGTGGCCGCGCGCGAACCCCATCACGTCGGTCAGCACCAGGTCGTTGATCGGCAGCTCGTTCTGCCCCGGCTGCCCCTCGACGTCGAACGTCTTCACGGGCCGGTGGTCCTTGGGATCGGTCACGTCGATCGCCCGGAGCTGGAACGAGCCGGTCTGCGGCGCGCCGTCGAGGAACGCCAGCATGTGCAGCCGCCAGAACCCCTCCGATCCCTCGACCGTGGTCCGCTTGAGCCGCCGCAGCGCCTCGGTCATCGCCGCCTGCGTCGGGAACTCCGAGGCGGGCGCGATGAGGACGTCGCTGAAGACCACCTGCCCGTGGAACTGCCCCCAGGTCGCCGCCTCGGGCGCCGACGCCGGCGGATCCGGCGCCACCGGATCCGCCGCCCGCGCCCGTCCCCCCACCAGCGCCAGGAACGCCGCCACCAGGAACCAGAACCCGAACCCCACCGCCACGTCCCGCCGCATCCGACCCTCCCCGCCCCATCGGGGCGCACCTCTTCAATGTCGGTCGGCGCCACGGCCCGTCAAGACGGGACCAACCCTGCTTCGCGAGGGGGCGCCGGCGGTTCGTGTCCGTATTGTATTGGCCCGGCGTCCGCGCTAAAAAACCAGGGTCGGCAGCGCCTCTGCGCCACCGATTTCTAATTATTGTGGAGACGCGTCACCCCTACTGAAAGGCCTCCGCCATGAAGCTTCACCCTCGCCTCGTCTTCGTCGGCCTCCTCGCCCTCGGTCTCACCGCCTACTCGTGCGCCAATGGCGACACGGTCTCGGGCACCACCGGAAACGGCGGCTCGACCGGAAACGGCGGCTCGTCCGGCGACGGCGGCTCGACCGGCACCGGCGGCGCGCGGGGCGGCAGCACCGGCACCGGCGGCATCGTCGGCACCGGCGGCGCGAAAGGCGGCAGCACCGGTACAGGCGGCATCATCGGCACCGGCGGCGCGAAGGGTGGCAGCACCGGCACCGGCGGTATCGTCTCCACCGGCGGCACCACCGGAACCGGCGGCAGCACCGGGACGGGCGGCGGCGGCGTCAGCTGCCCGACGACCTTCACCGCCACCACCGGCGGTTTCGTGATGGCGCCCGCTCACGGCGGCACCTGCTGGCACGGCTACGCGTACAACTACGCCGACACGAACGGGACGACGATCATGCCCGGGACGTCGATGACGTACATGAGCTGCACCACGACGTGCTCTCTGACCGCGATGGGAACGATGCCCATCGCGAGCGCGACGAACAACTATCAGGTGTACGCAGGGATTGGCTTCAATATCGGCCAAGACCAGTCTGGCGGCACCGCGACCCCGTCGATCACGCCGACGGGCACCGGCGTGACCGTCACCTTCACGGCGACCGTGAGCACGGGCCTGGCGCTCCGCGCCCAGCTCACGGATGGGACTAACAACTACTGCTACACGATCACCGGCGGCAGCCCGGTGACGATCCCCTACTCTTCGTTCAACACGAAGTGCTACGACTCGCCCGCCGATGGGGTCGCATACGCGGGCACGCCGATCAACGCCTTCCAGCTCCAGGTCGCGGGGGGCGCGATGACCGGCAGCTACACCATCGCGCTGACCGGCGTCACAGAGAACTAAGCGAGCGCTCGAACAACCGCGGCGCTGTAGCCGGGAAGTCCCGCCTGGGGGGATGATCGTTCATCACAAGACGGACTGGCGCTCACTTACATCGAATCAAAACGTCTGGGTGGCCGACGCACGCCAACTGACAGTCACCGTTCGTGCCGTCACCGAAACCCATACAACTGCATCCTTGTTCGAGATCGGTCCCACAGGTGCTCGGGTCGCGATTACTCGTGACCGTCTCGCACTGCGGGTACGACCCGCCACACGTCCACAGCACGGGATTGCTCTCGACCGTTCCGCTGCAGTCGTAGTCCCAGGTGATGCCGCAGACGCCGCCGGCGCTGGTGGTTTGGAAATCGGCGCCGGGGTGGATGAGCTTGGCGACGGCAAGGTTGGAGGCGGTGTCGCAGCAGTCGCCGCTCTGCGAGGCGTATCCCACCGGGGCGGTCGTCCCGCAGAAGCCCACGGCCTGACCAGCGCCGTATCCGTCGCCGTCGATGTCGACGTAGAAGGGCGTGCAGACGCCGGAGGTGCAGTCCGCCGCGAGTGAGCACGGCTGGCCGTCCCGGGCGCCGCCGCCCATGCCGGCGCTCCCGGACGAACCGCCGCCGAGCCCACCGCCGCCCATGCCGGCGCTCCCGGACGAACCGCCGCCGAGCCCACCGCCGCCCGCGGCCCCACCGCTCCCCGCTACGCCGCCGCGCCCCGCCGCGCCGCC
>DASZVW010000347.1:0-9382 GCA_035546895.1 Polyangia bacterium | reverse complement strand
GGCTCGGGCACCGGCGGCAGCGGCACCGGCGGCGCGGGCACCGGCACCTGTGGCGGCGGCGCCGCACAGAGCGGCGACGTGACGGTCACCCTCGCCAGCCTCCAGCAGAAGATCTCCGGCTTCGGCGCCTCGACGGCCTGGAGCTCGACGATGAGCGCGGCCGACGCGGCCACGCTCTGGTCGACGACCACCGGCGCCGGGCTCTCGCTCCACCGCGTCCGCATCGACTACACGAACGGCCACACCAGCGAGCTCAGCATCGCCAAGCTGGCGGTCGGCTACGGCGTCACGGTCTGGGCCACCCCCTGGACGCCGCCCGTCGCCGACAAGTCGAACAACAATTCGGTCGAGGGGACGCTCACCAACGGCGCCGCCTACGCGACGTTCCTGACCGGCTTCGTCAGCTACATGAAGGGGCAGGGGGTCCCCATCTACGCGGTGTCGGCCGGCAACGAGCCGGACGCCAACGTGACCTACGAGTCGTGCGTCTACACCGGCGCCACGATGGACGCCTTCGTCTCCAGCTACATGGGCCCGGCGTTCGCCGGCAGCGGCGTCAAGATCATGGCCCCCGAGACGCAGAACTGGTGCAGCTTCCCCAACTTCGAGCCGACGCTGGTGAAGGACAGCTACGTCTCCATCATCGCCACGCACGAGTACGGCTGCAGCCCCAAGGCCTACCCGGACATCGCGCAGGCGGGCAAGGAGTTCTGGGAGACGGAGATCTACGACAGCGTCACCACCGAGGACGCCGGGATGGGGAGCGCGCTGCGGGTGGCCAAGCTGATCAACGACGCCATGACCATCGCCAGCATGAACGCCTGGCACTATTGGTGGGTCTACCCGTCGAGCAACGACAACGGCGCGCTGTGGGACAAGGCCACCAACACGGCCAGCAAGCGGTTGTGGGTCGAGGGGAACTACGCGCGCTTCGTCCGGCCGGGCTACCAGCGGGTGGCGACCGGCGGCACCGCGCCGTCGGGCGTGCTGCTCTCGGCCTACACCAACCCGGCCGACGGCACGGTGGCGATCGTCGCCATCAACAACAACGCCGGCTCGACGCCGATCTCGTTCTACGTCTCGGGGAACGCGCCCTGCAGCTTCACCCCCTGGGTCACCGACTCCGGGAACAGCCTCGGCGCCAAGGCCGCCGTCGCGGTGTCGAGCGGGCGGCTCTCGGCCACGCTCGGCGCCCAGAGCGTGACCACCTTCGTCGGCAAGCCCTGAGCCCGCCGGCGGCCGGCCGGTTCACGAGGCGGCGCTGGCGGGGACGTCCGAATCCTCCGGGGCTCCCTCGAGGCGGCGGCCCTCGCGCAGGACGCGGAGGAGCTCGTCCATCCGCACCGGCTTGACCAGGTGCTCGTCGAAGCCCGCCTCCCGGCTGGCGGCGCGGTCGGCCGGCCGGCCGTAGCCGGTCAGCGCGATCAGGAACATGTCGGCGTGCTCGGGCGCCGCGCGCAGCCGCCGCGCCAGCTCGAACCCGTCCATCTCCGGCAGCCCGACGTCGAGGATGGCGATCGCCGGCCGGACCTCGTCGAGCAGCGCCAGCCCGGCGGGGCCGCTGGCGGCGGCGTGACACTCGAAGCCGTTGGCGGTCAGGAGCTCGCAGAGCAGGTCCCGGCTGTCGGCGTTGTCCTCGACCACCGCCACCCGCGTCCCCTCGCGCCACTGGCGTCGCGTCGAGAGCGTCGGCGGCGGCGCCGCCGCGGGCGCGCGCGGCGAGAGGGGGAGGCGCACCACGAACTCGCTCCCTTTGTCTTCGCCGTCGCTGTTGACGCTGACGGTGCCGCCGTGCATGTGGACCAGCGCCCGCACCAGCGTCAGCCCGACCCCCAGGCCCCCGGCCGACCGATCGAGCGTCCGCCGCGACTGCACGAACAGCTCGAAGATGCTGTCCAGCATCTCCTTCGGGACGCCGACGCCGGTGTCCTTGACCCGGATGACGGCGGTGTCTCCCTCCCGGCGCGTCTCGAAGGTGATCCGGCCGCCGGCCGGCGTGTACTTGCGGGCGTTGCTGAGGAGGTTGGCCTGAATCTGTTGCAGGCGGGCGGGGTCGCCGTCGACCCACAGCGGGCTCTCCTCGATCTCGGTGCTGAAGTCGATCCCGCGCGTCTCCATCGACTGCTGCACCGACTCGGCGGCGATCCGCGCCACGGCGGTCAGGTCGATGATCTCGCGGCGCAGCTCGATCTTGTTCTGGGTGACCCGGCTCGCCTCCAGCAGATCGTCGAGCAGGTGCGCCATCTGCTCCGACTGCCGCTGGAGGATCTGCACCAGGCGCGTCGCCTTGGCGGGCGGCACCGCGCCGTTCTCGGACTTGAGCGACGCCGTGGCGGTGACGATGGCGCCGAGCGGGTTGCGCAGCTCGTGCGAGAGCATGGCCAGGAACTGATCGCGCCGGCGCACGCTCTCCTGGATGTCGTGCTCGGCCCGCTTCTGCTCCGTCACGTCCCTGAAGATGGCGACGATGCCGACCACCTGCTTGGCGCCGTCCCGCAGCGGCAGCCGCGTCACCAGGTCCCACTCGTCGGCCTGGCCGTCGCGAGCCCGCCGTTCGACCCGGTAGTACTGCGCCTCCCCGCTCCGCATGACCTCCTCGTCCTCGCGGTGCAGCTCCATCGCCAGGGCCTGATTGGGGAGCTCCAGCGCCGTCTTCCCGACGGCCTCCGCCGGGGCCGCCAGCCCGAGGCGCGCCGCCAGCGCCTGGTTGGCCCGGATGAACCGGCCGCGCGCGTCCTTGAAGTAGATGGCGTCGGGGATGGAGCTGAGGAGGCTGTTGAGGAGGTAGCGCTCGTGGAACAGGGCGTCCTCGGCGTGCTTGAGGCCGCTCACGTCGATCAACGTCAGCACCACGCCGGCGATCTCGCCCTTGGCCCGGTAGGGGAGGATGCGCAGGAAGAACCACTTGCCCGAGCCCTCCTTCAGCTCGCGCTCGACCGGCTGGCCGCTGTCGCACACGCGCCGCAGGTCCTCGACCAGCTCCGGGTGTTCCAGCTTGTGCGCGAAGGTCTCGATGGTCCGGCCGAGATCGTGGGTGAGCAGGCTGAACGTCTCGGCGGCCCGCGGCGTGAACTTCCGGATCTTGAGCTCGCGGTCGACGAAGATCGTCCCCACCTCGGTGCTGGCGAGGAGGTTGTCCATGTCGTTGGTCACCTCGGTCAGCTCGGCGATCTTCCGCTGGTACTCGGCGTTGACCGTGTAGAGCTCCTCGTTGACGCTCTGGAGCTCCTCGTTGGTGCTCTGGAGCTCCTCGTTGGAGGTCTGCAGCTCTTCGTTGGACGACTGGAGCTCCTCGTTGCTGGTCTCCAGCTCCTCGATGGCCGACTGCAGGCTCTCCCGCGTGTGGGCCAGCTCCATCTCCAGCGTGCGCAGCTGGTCCCGCGAGGCGTCGTCGATCTCCACCTCGGCCGGGGTCCGGGGGGCCGTCTCGCTCGGCGTCGCCGGGTGGAACGAGACCAGCAAATTCGGCGCGCCGCCCGAGCGGCTCACCACCTTCTCGATGGTGATCCGGTAGGCGCGCTCTTCGCCCGCCTCCCCGAGCCGGACGCTCTTGTAGACGATGGCGGTCGGCTCCGCCAGCGCGCGCTTGAGGCCGCCGACCAGCACCATCTTGAGGTCGGCGTCGACGAGATCGAGGACGTCGAGCCCTTGCCGGCCGTCCCGGTGGTGGAGGAAGCGCCCGGCGCCCGAGAAGGCGTGCACCAGCTCGCCGCGATCGGTGAGCAGGAGGCTGGGGGGCATCACCCGCTCGAGGAGCGCGTCGTAGGCGCCGAGGAGCTGGGCGAGCGAGTGCCGCCCGCCGCCGGCGGGCGCGGGGATCGTGGGCAGGCGCCCCTCGGGCGGCGAGGGGGCCCGGGTGTCGAGCGGGACGCGGGCGTCGCTCCGCTTCTTGTAGATGCGCCAGTGCTTGTCGATGGTCTCGTAGGCGCGCGTCAGCGGGCCGGCCGTCTCGCTGGGGCCGAGGACCAGGAAGCCGGCGCGGTTGAGCGCGAAGTGGAAGAGCGAGAGCACCTTCTGCTGCGCGGCTGGCTGCAGGTAGATGAGGAGGTTCCGGCAGCTCACCAGGTCGACGCGCGTGAACGGCGCGTCGCGGATGACGTTGTGCTGGGCGAACACCATGAGCTGCCGCAGCTCGGGGACCACCTGGTAGCCGTCGCCGTGCTTGATGAAGTAGTGCGCCAGCCGATCGGCCGACACGCCAGCCACCGCTTCGGCGCCGTAGATCCCGCGCGTCGCGTGCTCGAGCGAGCCGCGGTGCACGTCGGTGGCGAAGATCTTGAGCGGCCGCTCGCCGAACTTCGGCATCAGGTCATGCAGCAGGATGGCCAGCGAGTAGGCCTCCTCGCCGGTCGCGCAGCCCGCCACCCAGATCCGCAGCGGCGCGTCCCGCGGCTCGCGGCGGAGCAGCTCCGGCAGGATCTCGCGCTCGAGCACGGCGAAGGCCTGCTCGTCGCGGAAGAAGCGCGTCACCTCGATCAGCAGGTCGCGATAGAGGTGATCGAGCTCGTGTCGCTCGGAGCGGAGCCGGCGCACGTACTCGTCGATGTCCTGCGAGCGGGCGAGGGCCAGCCGCCGCTCGATCCGCCGGGTCACGGTGCTCGGCTTGTAGTGCGTGAAGTCGATCCCGAACTCCTCCTGCAGCATCCGGAAGACGGCGCCCACGCCGGCGTCGTCGGGGAGCGGCTCCGGAACGGGCTCGGGCCGGCCGCGGTCCGCCCGCCTGGCGGCGTGCTCCGCCAGGAGGCCCGGCATCGCCTGCGGCGGCGCCACCACGTCCGCCACGCCCGCGTCGAGGGCGGTCCGCGGCATGCCGTCGAACTGGGCGCTGGCCACGTCCTGCACCAGGACGAGCCCCCCCGCCCGGTGGACGTCCTGGACGCCGCGGGAGCCGTCGCTCCCGCCGCCGGAGAGCACCACCGCCACCGCCCGCTCGCCGCAGTCCTGGGCCAGCGATCGGAAGAAGACGTCGATGGGGAGCGTCCGCTCCTGCTCGCGATCCTGCTCGCTGAGCAGGAGGCGCCCCCCCGAGATGATCATCTCCATCTTGGAGGGGATCAGGTAGACGTGCCCCGCTTCGACCAGCATCCCGTTCTCCACCAGGTGGATCGGGAGCGAGGTGTGCCGGGCCAGGAGCTCGTCCATCATGCTCCGGAAGTCGGGCGAGAGGTGCTGGACGATCACGAAGGCCATCGCCGTGTCCTTCGCCACGTTGTCGAAGAACCGCTCGATGGCCTCGAGACCGCCGGCCGACGCGCCGATGCCCACGACGTGGGAGGGTGATCGGGAAGCTGTGGGGGATGCGCTCATGGTCCGGAACCCTGCGATATCGCCAGCGGTACAAAAACCGTAAGCATCAGTCGTCGGGGGAGGAATGGGGTTGCGCGCGGCGCGGCTCGTTCGCAGGCGATGCTCGCTTGAGCGGAGAGGCGAAGAGGCCCCGATCCCGCCGGGACCGGTCAAGCGAGCAACGAACGGCGCGCCTCGATCGAGATCGCGCGGCGCCTCGCCGTCGCCGGGCCCCGGAGCGCCCGCCTCGACGGCGATCTCCCCTGGCCTTCCGCCCGGCGGGAATTAGGTTCCCCGGCTCGGGGTTCGGTCCCGATCCATGGCCAGCGAGCGGGGCATAGAACATCCAGGAAAGAATCCCCACGCCGTCGCCCTCGGCCGGCTGGGGGGGGCCAAGGGCGGACCGGCCCGCGCCAAGGCGTTGAGCGCGCGGCAGCGGAGTCAGATCGCGGCGCGGGCGGCGGTCGCGCGCTCGCTCTCCATGTCCGCCCGCGAGCGGCGCGAGCTGGCCCGCCGCGCCGCCGCCGCGCGCTGGGCCGTCCGGCGGTCGATCGCCACCGCCGACGAGGCGCCCCCCTACGTGCGGCGCCTGCTCGGGCGGTACGCGCCCGCGAGCCTCCAGTGGAGCGAGCCGGCGCACCGGTACGTGGTGGTCCGCGAGATCCTGCTGCGCGGGAGCGAGCGCGCGCTGGGCTGGCTGCGCGGCCTCCTCGCCCCGCGCGACATCAACGACCTCGTGCGCCTCTACGCCGGCGCCGGCTGCACCGACCGGGAACGGAAGAAGCTGCGGCGCCTGCTCCGCCTGACGACGCGCGACATCCCGCCGCAGGAGATCGCGCCGCCTCGCCAGCACCTGCTGACCGGTGGAGAGCTCGGCGTACGGTGAGGACCGCCTCCTCCCTCGTTCCCGAGGTGCCCGCTCCCGGACGTCCCGCGTACGCTAGTCGCCGCGTTCTGACCTAGGAAGATCCAGACGATCGTGCCCGTGCTCGTCCTTCTTCCACTTGAAGTGCGCGGCTATCCAGAGATGGGCGGACTCGGTCGTTCCGGGGAGCGTGTGGGTCGAGTCCGCCAACCAGGGGCCGACGGTGCGCGGGACAGTGTCGGTAGCTACAGCTCCGGTCGCGATGTCGGTCTGATAGACGTCGATGGCTCCGGCGGCGCCGGCCGCGAGCGCGATCTTTGATGAAACGATGAGACGGCGGTCGGGCGAAAAGCAGAGAAACCAGCCCGGAAAGGCCGGCAGCTTCCGTATGCCTCCAGTTGCAATGTCGAAGGCGCGGCCTCCGTGTATGTAAGTACCTCCGTCGGCCGTCCAGAATCCGTTAAACGACCACGCCGCATCGACCTTTTGTAGGTCAGGTCTTCCGTCGACGAGCCGGAGAAGATAGAGTCCCGCCGCCGTCCCCCCCTCGACCGCCAACGTGGCGGCCGAAGGCTCGGGCGCCGGACTCAATGAGCATCCGTAGAAATCGCGATCGAACGGCCGGTACCGCTGACCGTTGATCTCCAACTCGCACCAGACGCGGGCACCGTGCCCGAGCCCCGACCCCTGATAGTACTCCCTCATCTCGAACGGCCCCTTCTTCAGAGAAAAGCGCGGCTTGACGGCGGGAGGCGTCACGACGGATAGCTCTCTATCGCGATCGATTGTCGCGCTGACCGGGCTCGAAGCGCGGCAAGCGACGATCCCCAGGGCAACAAAGAGGAAATAACGATGGCCTTTCGGTACGGGACTGGTCACGGAGCTTTGAGCCGTAACTTCTTGAGGTCGACGAGCGTGTCCAGCAAGGACTGAAGATTACTCGATACAACCATCGCGATAGAGCCAGCGAGACCCCGTTTGGGATCGATGGCTTCCTGGATGGTGTCGTGAATCAAGGTCTTCGACGCGCTGGTGGGCCGCGGAACGAGACGAATAACCTTCTGTACATCAGCGTCGGGATCGATAGAGTGCGGCGCGAACGCATCAGCCAGATTCGCTCTCGATTGGGCCAGTGCTTCCTTTAGATAGAACTGCGTCTTCGAGCTTCCTGCTAGAGTCCGATCGCCACTCAGCACCCAGCTTTCGACGTCATTCTCGACCAGCACGCCGGCCTCAGATCCCGTAGGGTGTGTGTTGAGGGTGTCGTGTACCGCCTTAACCACCGCACTTTCGACCGCATCCGGGCGCTCCTGATAGATCCCTTCGAGGACACCCTCGAAACGATCCGCTGAGTTCAGATCCCACCAGTCACCGATGATCGTATGATGGAAACCCTGAAATCTGCGGATTAGCGCTGATTGACCCGTCCAGACTTGATTTGAAACCGCATGAAATACAGCTTCGAGCTGCTTCTGATTTAAAACTCTGAGGTTCTGGCGAAGGGCCGCGACCATGTCGTCCTTGTTGAAAAGGTGACCGGCGCTGAATGCATCTGTAAGAAAATGTTCACCGAATGCATTAATAGTTTTGGCATTCGCCGCAAACTTGGCTGGCTCAGCAGAGCCAGGCAGGATGGACTGCTGGGCCATCGAAAGAGCCTGCTTGTGATAACCAATCCACGTCGCGATATTGCCACTACCCAAGGTGGGAGCCCCCCGGGTTGGAGAAATCAATTTAGGGTCTCGAGAAGCAAAGTGTTTGCTGTTCCTCAGGTTGAGCTGCGTGTAGCGGCCATTGGTTGCCTTGTCCCAGTCGGATTCCTTAACTGATAAAGGGTCAGCAGATTGCTTGTGAATAAGATCGAGCAATGCTTTGAGCTCCGTCGGGCTCGCCGCCATAAGATCGCCAGGCGTTTCATAGAAGTCGGCAAGGGCATTGATTTCCCCGGAGGTAAGTGAAAGGCCCTGGATCAGGTGAGCCTCGGACCCCTGCGCCTCATCGCCAGCCCGAAAGTGCTCGAACGAGTCGTAACGACGGATAACCTGTGATGACTGCGGTGTCCGCGCATTTTGCGCGACATGCACGAGCTCGTGCACCAGTAGTGCGCGCCCGTCCGCCGACTCAGGCGCATAGCGGCCGGCGCCAAAGAAGATGTCCCGTCCGCACGTGAAGGCCTGCGCGCCAATTGAGGCGGCCGCGAAGGCCGCATCGTTTCCGGTGTGCACACGAACTCCACTGAAATCGGGCTGGGCGTTATCTCTAGCCGTGCTGGGATTTGCGACGACGGCTCGAGCTTCGAGTTCTGCTGGATCGTCACGACTTCCCAGGATTAGCGGTCCCCCTAACATTCCACCACTGCTCCTAGATGGTGTTGCCGCGTGCGATAGGTCGAAGCGAGACCGAACGACCGTTTCGATCTCTGCGTGGCCGAGAGGCCGACCCGGGGTGGCCAACGCTCGATCTACAAGCGGCAGCGCGGGGACACCAGCTGGAGTTCGGGCGGGCAAAAAATTGTCGTGCGACTTCTTCGAAGCGCCGGCACCTGTCGCTTTCGGAACAGTAGGCTTCCGGATCAGCGGCGCATAGCTAGACATCTCTCTCCCTCCCCGCCGTTATAGCGGCTCACCCGACCCAGGTAGGGTATCTGGGCGAAAGCAAATTTCAAGACCCGGCCCCGGGAACGAGCAGCGATCGCCGTGCGGGGCCGCGTGAGTGAGAGCGTCGAGATTAGCCTGCGCGGGATGAGCCACGCGTGAACCAACGCCATCGGCGGCGCGGCTTCGCCACGGCCAGGGCGAGAAAAGGGACGACGACGTGCAGATTGTGTGAGCCCGGGGGCCGGATGCCGGTCTCTTCAAGGGCATGACGTCCCATGCGACGAAGGCGGGCGCTCTCGCCCTGGGTCTGGCGCTGGTGGTGGGGTTGGGCGGGTGCGGGAACGAACCGGCCGGGCAGGCGGAGCAGGCGTCGGGCGGGTTGCGCGGCGAGCTGTCGATGATCTCCGTCCTGGGGAGCACCGGTCGCAGCAGCGTCCTCTATTACCTGCGGCCGTCCGACGGCTCGGCGAGCGTCGAGTTGCTGTTCGACGCCGACCCGGCGCTGGCCTCCGGCACCCCCCTCCGCGTGTGGGGGAGCGCCGAGGGGAGCGGCCTCCGGGTGTCGCGCTACGAGGTGGTGCCCGAGACCGCGGCGGCGCCGATCGCCGCGGCGACGCCGCTCTCGCAGACGGTC
>DASZVW010000346.1:0-9805 GCA_035546895.1 Polyangia bacterium | reverse complement strand
CGGCGGCGCGACCGGCACCGGCGGCGCCAAGGGCGGCACCACCGGCACCGGCGGCTCGCCGGCGACAGGCGGCACCACCGGCACCGGCGGCTCGCCGGGCACGGGCGGCTCGCCGCCGGTCACCACCGCCTGCGACATCCTGGCGGGCGGCGGCAACACCTGCGTGGCCGCGCACAGCACCGTGCGCGTCCTCTATCCCGGCTACACCGGGCCGCTCTACCAAGTGTGCAAGGGCTCTTCCAAGGCGGGGCCCGCCTCCTGCACCGGGACGACGATGGACATCGGGAGCATCACGGGCGGGTACGCCAACGCCGCCGCGCAGGACTCGTTCTGCTCGGGCGGGACCTGCACCATCTCGATCATCTACGACCAGACGCCGAACCACAACGACCTCAAGCCGGCGCCTGCCGGCGGCGCCAAGGCCAGCGCCGACAACCCGGCCACCGCCACCGATCTCAAGCTCACGCTCAACGGCCACGAGGCGTACGGCATCTGGATCAAGTCCGGCATGGGTTATCGGGCCGGCTGCACCGGCTGCGGCGTGGTGACGGTGAAGGGGACCGCGACCGGCGACAAGCCCGAGACCGAGTACATGGTGACCAGCGCGAACGGTCCGCCCAGCAAGACGAGCGGGAAGGCCGACGGGTGCTGCTTCGACTATGGCAACGCCGAGACCGACTCTCACGACGACGGCAACGGGACGATGGAGGCCGTGTACTTCGGGGACGGTGTCGTCTGGGGGACGGGCTCTCCCGGCGGGCACGGCGCCAGCTCCTGGGTCATGGCCGACCTCGAGAACGGCCTCTACGCCGGCTGGTCGAGCACGACCCAGGACCAGAACATCCCGACCAACACGCCGCTCACCACCAATTACATCACGGCGGTGCTGGTGGGCGACTCCTGCACGGGGCACACGGGGTGCGCCGGCACTGGCTCGGCCTATCCGAACGGCCGCTTCGCCCTCTACGGCGGCGACGCCACGACCGGCACCCTCAAGACCGAGTACGACGGCGTTCGTCCCGCCAAGGCCGGCTACGTCCCCATGGCCAAGCAGGGGTCGATCATCCTCGGGATCGGCGGCGACAACAGCGACAGCGACGGCGGCCAGTGGTTCGAAGGCGTGATGGCCAGCGGCGCCGCCACGGTGGCCACCCTGAACTCGCTCCAGGCCAACATCGTCTCCGCGGGCTACGGCAAGTAGATGCGGCGAGGACTCCGAGCGTCCTGGGTGGTGGGAGTCTGTCTGGTCTCCGTGGCGGCCGTGGCCGCGGAGCCGGACGCCCCCTCGGAAGGGAGCGCCCCCACGGAAGAGAACGCGGCCCCCGCCGACGAAGCGGCGCCGCCGGCCGAAGAGCAGCCCTCGGCGCCGATCAAGAAGGCCAGGAAACCGGCGCCGGCGCCCGAGGAGCCGCCGACCGCGCAGCCGACGTCGACCAAGGACACCTCCGGCGAGAAGCCGACCCCGGAGCCGCCCGGCTGGCACACGGACGTCACGGGTTACTTCCGGACGCCGATCTCCCTGGGGATCAGCTCGCGGCCGGGCCCCGACAACCCGACCGGCCCGTCCAGCACCCAGGTCTCCTACGGGCCGAATCGGACGATCGACTCGAACTACTACGCCTTCTCCTACACCCGCCTGCAAGAGCAGGACTGGGCGGAGGTGTTCATCCACGAGAAGAAGAAGCACGTCGACGCCGCCGTCGGCTGGATGGGGTACTGGTACCAGTCGGCGGGCTTCCGGAACCCCGACGCCGCCTGGGCGCCGGGGCTCGCCTACATCACGCTGGACACTGACTTCAGGCTCTCCGAGGAGAACCCGGAGAGGGGGACCGGCAGCAGCCCCTCGGACAACGTCGCCTTCACGGTGGGGGCCTGGTGGCCGAAGTTCGGGTACTTCGAGAAGTACGACACCTACACGCTGGGGCGCTTTCGCCAGCTCGGCGAGCAGCTGAAGCTGACCTTCCCCCTCAACCCCGATTGGACCGTGGTGGGCGTGGAGGGGTTCGGCACCGACCGGGACGGTAGCTTCAACTTCGGCTCGCCGCCCTTCTACAGCGCCACCGTGGGGCTCGATCTGCTCACCTGGTGGAACCTCCAGGTCGTCTACGGCAAGTACTTCGACATCGGGCTCCACTACAACACCGAGTGGACCGCCGACCCCAACCTGGAACAGCAAGGCATGGTGGGGCCGAAGTCCTACCAGGCGGCCTCGCAGGCCCACCTGACCGTCGCGGGCGGCGAGCTCAACGTTCGGCTCCCCTACGCCGGCCACCTCTGGCTGTCGCCCTCCTATATCTCGGTGCGCAACGGCTGGGCGCTCTCCAGCGCCGGGACCGAGGTCATGCACGCGCTGGGCGGCGCGGGGATCGCCACCAACTACATGGCCTGGACCGGCAGCCCCGCGGACTCCACCGGCACCGGCTCGATGATCAACTTCGGCTTCCTCTACGAGAACACCCTGTCCGGCGTGCAGGGCCGGGCGCCCTACAGCACCTTGCCCGAGCTGACGCTGAGCATCTTCGGCCTCTACGCGGACTCCCGGCTCGATCTTCCCGCCGGCACGATGCTCACGCAAGAGAACGGCGCCCCCCTGACCCAGATCCGGCAGTTCAAATACGGCGCGGACCTGACGCTGCAGACGCTGACCTGGCTGTCGTTCATGGTCCGAGGCGACGTCGTCGACTACGACATGGACCACTCGGGGTTCATTTTCGCCAGCGCGACGGGGCGCGTTCAGTTCGCCTCGCACTTCCTCTCCAGCGAGCGCATCTACATCCAGTACTCCCGCTACAAGTACGGCGACCGGATGACCATCAACGGGGACTGGCCGTGGGACGTCGGCGGCTACCCGGCGAACCAGCCGCTGGTGGCCGGCAGCAACGTCACCCAGCAGGGGCCCTATTCCGGGATGACGCCCGACAAGAACGTCATCAAGCTGCAGGCCGAGATCGCCTTCTAAGGCCCCCGCTCGCCAAGGCCGCCGCTTCGGCCGCGAAGCGGCCGCACGAAGGCCGGCGACCTCGTTCGAGCGTGAACCGGCCCCGAGCGCGCGCGCCCGCTCGAATTGATTTCCCACGGGGAACCGTTCGGGTTCGCCACTCTCGTGTGCGCGGAGGAACGTCGTTACATCGCCCCCAAGAGGGCCTATGGCGGCGGCGCCACCGTCGCCGAGGACCGATCACGTCGGCGGGCCCATGCACGGCTCCGGCCCGACCGCCGGCAAACGGACCGAGGCGCCCGCAACCGGGTCCGTTGCGGCCACGCACAATGACGCCCCATTGCCCAGTAATATTACCGTAACCGACTGCCCCCACGCACCTTCACATTCCGCGCTCGAAACGACGCGCTCCGTTGCCAGTAATATTACCGTAACCAATTGTTTCGATAGAAATCATGCACAAACATGCTCGCTCCCGGCAATCTGAATTGACAACCGAAACGGGAATACGATAACGACCGTTCGTTTCGTGTGTTGTCGCGAGGTGTCCGCGGGCGAGGCCAGGTCCAGGCCCTCTCTGCAGACGGTTCAGACAAGAGGAGGATCATGGGAACCAGGGCTCGGCTCGGCAAAGACAATCGGCTCAAAACGGCAACTATTCCAGGTCGCGAGGGGCGCCACGGTCGTATCGCGAGCTTCGCGCGGCTGCTGACCGTCGCGTGCGCGACGGTCACGGCGGCCGCCGGCTGCGGCGAACCTCAGAGCGCCGAACCGGCGCTCACGGTCACCCACTCGGCGCTGACGGCAGTGACGGACGTCTTCGGGTTCGAAAGTCCAGCCAACTGGTCCACCACGACTTCGGGCGTTGCACTGAGCCAGTCGACAAAACATTCGCAGGGCTCGTTCTCCTTGCAGGTGAAGCCGTCGAGCAGCAACGGCTTCACGCCCATCGCCAGCGTTCCGCTGTCGACCTTGAGCGGTGTAAGCCCGACGCTGGCCTGGGACGTCATGTTGCCCACGCAGCAAGCGAACCCGAACTGGTTCGGGACAGCTCAGATGTATCTCAACTGTCCGAGCCGCAACATCTTCAGCCAGTTTCTCGGCCAGGTCGACTTGACCGGGAAACCGCTCAACGTGTGGAATACAGTGTCGTTCTCGCTGACCAACACGGAGGTGACCGGTTTGTTGCAAGCCGGATACACCGATCTGACCGTTACGGTCGTCCTCAACGTTCAGGTGCCGACCACCGGGGTCTACTTCATCGACAACCTGCGATTTATTCCCTTGGCCACGAACGCCTGCGGCGGGTGGCCCAACGGCACCTCCTGCACCGATGGAAATGCCTGCACCCAGACCGACACCTGCCAAGCGGGCCTCTGCAAGGGGTCCAATCCCGTCGTCTGCCCAGGCCCGGATCAGTGTCACGGGGCGGGGACGTGCAACGCCTCGACGGGAATCTGCTCGAATCCCCCGGTCGCAAACGGCACGGCCTGCAACGACGGAAACGCCTGCACCCAGACCGACACCTGCCAAGCGGGCCTCTGCAAGGGTTCGAACCCGATCGTCTGCCCGCAAGGCAACCAGTGCAACACGGAGGCCTGCGATCCGGGCAGCGGCACCTGCGCGCCCGTTCCCGTCGCAAACGGGACCTCCTGCAACGACGGCAACACATGCACCGCGGGCGACACCTGCCAGGGTGGCGTGTGCGGCGGCACCGCCGACTCACTGTGCCAGTTGTCGATACGGTTCGAGGAGATCGTCGACCAAGGCAACGGGGTGAAGACGGCGATCTTCAGCTATGCGAACCCCGGCGCGACGAGCGTCAGCGCGCCCTACGGATCGACCAATTTCATCTCGGTCAACGGACAAATGGTTACGACGGCTCCGAGCCACGTTCCTACCTCCTTCGCTCCAGGCGACCACCCGGGCGCGCTGTCTTTCCCGCTGCCTTCGGGAGCGACGACGGTCTCGTGGACCTTGGGTGCCCACGTGGCCACGGCGAGCGGCGCCGCGACGCCGTTGGGGACGACGAGCACCGGCGCGCCCGCGGTCACCCTGAAGACCGCGGGCGGCAGCCCGCTGGTGGTGGCGTTCGACACGGCGAACGATGACGTGAGCCCGGCCGTCGTCTTCAGCGTCTCCTCCTCGACAATCGAGGTACCGCAAGGGGGCTCGGCGGCCGTGACGCTCAACGTCGAAGACGTCGGCAGCCCCATCGTTCCGACAATATTCCATTTTATCGAGACGGACGTTGGTCCCTCGGGCCTCAACGACCGCCAATTGCCGGAGGGCACGGCGACGCCGCCATCAGCTTTCAACTGGGTGTTCCAGGCGGATCCTGCCGCCCCTCTTGGGCAGCACAATATCTCTCTGAGCCTGAGCGATATCGTTCCGGGTAACCCGTCGGTATCGCTCACGGTCACGGTCGTTCCGCCGGTCGTGTCGACCGTCTCGCTTGCCTTCCTGAGCATGACGGCGCCGCTCACGATGCAAGGCGTGCAATCGTGGGGGCACTTTGTCGACATCGACAACAACCGTCCCGGCGGCGGCGGCATCGAGCCATTCTTGAACTACACCACCACGCCGATCCCGCCCTTCATTTCGGATCCCAATGCGCCCCGTTGGGTCAAAGACAATGGTTTCGCCGTTCAGGACGAGCTCGGCGTCGGCTTCGGCGGCGTCAGCAGCGTCCCCAAAGTGCTCGTGGACAGCTCGCACGTGAACTTCCAAGTTGGATTGGGGCTCACGGATGACACTTCGGCGTTGGCGATAACCTCCACCCCGGACACCTTCAACAACCCCTTCAACGTCAACACGGGCGTCGTGAGCTGTAATTCCAGCCTATTTCCGGGCGTCGTCGAGGGAAATCATGGCAAGTACACCGTCCGTATCGAGAGCTGGCAGGATGGGGCCACAAACTGCCAGGCGTCGGAGACGCTCGACCCCGACTACCCATCGGACCAGGTGACCTTTGATGGGCCCTCGCCCGACGCCGCGGCCGGCTGCTGGGTTCCAGTCAACACGGCGAGCGCCGACCTCTACGGCTCCCAGCCGCTCCCCGACATCGCCGGGGCCGGCATCAACGGACCGAGCGCGGTGCGTGACAACACCGTAGAGACAGTCTTGTCGGTTCCGGTGACTCTCTCCGGGATCTCGTCCTATCTCCGCTACGTCGTCAGCATGGAAGAGGCGGACACGCGGGTGCCGACCGACACCAACGTCATTGGCTGGGACACCACCCGCAGGTACCCGGATGCCTTCTCTTGCGAAGAATGGGCGAACTTCAACTCGGCCATCAACGGGCTCACCGCGTTCACGCCGAACACGACGCCGACCACCGGACAAGGCTACGACTGTGCGATCGGGAACGACCCCAACAACCTGCTCTGGGACACCGGCGTCCCGTTCTGCCCGCCCGCGGTCCCGAAGGTCGTGCTTCCGGGCGAGAACTCGAACGAAGGACCGCTGGCGACCTGGAGATTCACCCGGCCACTGGTCAACGGCCGCCCGCAGCAGCAGACGTTCACCTATGAAACAGCGTCCAATCCGTTCCAGGTCGTGCTGGATCCGGCCGCCCTCGTGGAGATGAAGGTTCTCCCCTGGACGATCCTGTATCAGCCGCCCGGGGACAAGAGCTCGGCGACGTACGCGATCACGAATTCGTACGGGATAAACATGACGACGACCAACTTGGTGACTCAGAATCAGTCGACGGTCATCGACAATAAGGTCACCGACGGCGATTCGGAGGGGCTCAACCCCAAGAACATCATTCCGCCATCCGCTTTCAGCGACGGTCTGATGGACTACGTCAAGAGCAACGGGTTTTCGGCCGGCGTTACGATCAGCAGCAGCAATACCTGGGACAATTCGACGACCGTCGGCAGCGGCAGGTCGACCCAGGCGGCGGTGAGCAATGCCGCAAACTTCCAGACGGTCCAGACCTTCACGCTCTCCAAAAACGGCAATTCGAGCCTGATCCCGGGGGCCACCGGCACGTACGCTCAAGAGCCGTTCTGGGACGATACCTTTCTGCTGCTCGTTCACCCGCAGTTCGGAATCTGGCAAACAAACGGCGCGAACGCCGTCGTCTTGCTGGGCGCCCAAGGGGGGGTCGACAATCCGAACGTGTTCCCGGCGACGGTGCAGGAGCTGGATAGCTGCGCGCGGCGGGCCCCGGGGTTCGAAAATGGGCTGCCGATCACGACCTCGACGCACGGACGGCCTGGTTCCGGCCAAACCAGCGACAGCACGGACGTGCTCGACGCCAACGATTGTCTCCAGCTGCTGCAGCTCGATCCCTTCTATGGCGTAGGACAGACGATACCGATGGCACCGAATGCACGCATCGTGGCCGCTCAATCTGTTGCAGGAGCGGTCGGGTATGGCACCAGCGGCGACACCAGCAATCATTCGGATCTCAATGTCAGCTTGCAACAGACGATCACCTACACCAACCTGACGACGGTCACGAACATCGCGTCGTACAACGCCGCGGTATCGGCCGCCGCGACGTCGTCGCTGTCGGGGAGCCTGTCACTGGCTGGCTTTGGCCTCAGCTTTAGCCCAAGCGACACCGACAGCCAGACCACGACCAACACCAACACCTGGACGATACAGTTCCAATCATCCCTCGCGGCGACGGCCTCGAGCTCGACCGCCGTGACCGGCGTATTGGACGACGATCACATCTTCCCGGTGAAGCCGTCGGTGTTCGTCTTCCAGGACGCGGTGTTCGGCGGCTTCATGTTTCAGGATCCCGCCGCGCCGCTCGCCCCGGCGCCCTAGCAATCCCGGCGGGCAAGAATGACGGACGCGGCGCCGCCAGCGCCGTGCCCGTCGCCGCCCGGGCGCTCACCCCTTGCCGGCGCCGCCGTCGCTGTGGCCGCAGGTGGCGGCGCACCGATCGTAGGGGGGCTGGAGCGCGGTGAAGTCGGGGCAGCTGAGCGCGCCGTAGAGGCCGGCGATGCAGCCGGCGCAGTCGGTGGTCAGGCCGGCGGTGAACGTCTTGCAGGTCGAGAGGCAGGTCTGGAGGCTGTCGGCGTCGGGGCAGAAGCACATGGTGTCGGTGCAGAGGTCGGAGACACAGGCCAGCATGACCAGGCAGGAGGGCGACTTCAGGTCGGCGTTCTCGCTCCCGGGATCGCAGGCGTCGGCGTTCATCGCCGCCGCGCACGACTGCGAGTCGGCCACCGTCGCCAGGCAGTCGGGCGTGACCGAGGTGCAGACGCCCAGCGGGTTGACGGTCACCGCCCGTCGGCCCCGCAGGAGACCTTGCCGTTGCCGTTCGCCTTCTCCTCGCTGCAGAGCTGGTTGAAGTCCGCCCGCGAGAGGTTGGTGAGCTTGTTGGTCGGCGTGAGGCCCCCACCCGTCGCGGCGTCCTGGTTGCCGTTGCCGCCGGCGTTGTTGCTCCCGCACCCGGCCAGCATCACCGCCAGCAGCGCCGCGTGACCCATCCGCGTCATCGACCGCATCGCGCGAGTCTACCGCCGGCGCGGCCGGTAGGCGTTGATGAAGTCGACCCGCTCGCCGATCGGCGGGTGGCTGGCGCGGAAGATCTTGTAGAAGCGCCCCGGGCGCGGGACCGCCAGGTTCTGCTCCTGCAGCGCCACGAAGGCGGTGGCCGCCGCGTGGTTGTCCCCCGTGAGGTCGAGGCCGAACCGGTCGGCGGCGCGCTCGTGATGGCGCGAGAGGGCCAGCATCGCCGGCGTGATGGCCGTCGAGAACAGCGACAGCAACAGCATGAGGAGCGGCATCGAGGCCACGTCGGCGAGCCGATCGAACCCGAACCAGCCGCCGAACCGCCCCAGCGCCAGGTCGGCGGTCCGGTGCACGCCGTAGAGCCCGGCCACCGTCAGCGCCGAGGAGAGCACGATGCTCCGCCGCACGTGCCCGAGCACGTAGTGCCCGAGCTCGTGCCCGACCACGAAGCGGGTCTGGCGGGGCGTCAGCCGGGCGAGCAGCGTGTCCCAGAGGACGATCCGCTTGGTGTTGCCGAGGCCGGTCACGTAGGCGTTGACCTTCTTGGTGTCGACCGACTTCTCCACCTCGAACACGCGCGCCCCCTCGACGCCGGCCTGGGCCGCCACCGCCAGCACCTCGGCCTCCAGCGCCTTGTCGCGCAGGGGGCCGAACTTGTTGAAGAGCGGCGCGATGAAGACCGGGCCGATCAGCAGGACCAGCGCGAAGAACGGCAGCGCCAGCGCCCCCGTCCAGAGCCACCAGCGCGCCGGGCTGGCCCCCAGCAGCAGGTACGGCACCCAGAGCACCGCCGCCCCGACCGCCACGCCGACCAGCAGCCCCTTCACCTCGTCGGCCGCCCACTTGCCGAGCCGCTGCGACGACAGGCCGTAGGCGCGCTCGCGCGCGTGGCCCACGTAGAAGGAGAGCGGGAGCTGGACGACGAACATCAGCGCCGAGAGCAGCGCCAGGTAGACCACCAGCGTCAGGTAGAACCGCCCGTGCGCCACGCCGGCCGCGAACGCCCGCAGCCGCGCCGACAGCCCCGTGAACAGGATCGCCGCCGGCAGCGCCAGCCCGACCAGGTGCTCGACCGCCCAGATGACGGTCCCGCTCCGGTGGTAGCGGAGCGCCTTCTCCGACGGCGGCGGCACGGCGACCGGCCCCTCGGGCGCGACGGGGAGTTGATCCATGACCGCGATCCTGTACCGCGAGATCGGCAAACGTAACGGTCGCCGATGCAAAAATTCTCCGGAAATCGCGGCGCCACTTTCGTCTCTTGCTTCGCGCGCGACGCTGCCCATGATCGGGGACGCTCGTTTTCCGACCAGAGGAGGCGCCGATGCGAGGAGGCCCGAAGTCGAGCTCGAAACGGCCGTGGCGATCTTTTTGCGCGCTCGCGGTCCT
>DASZVW010000345.1:0-2852 GCA_035546895.1 Polyangia bacterium | reverse complement strand
GCCCCCGACCTTGCGGTTGGTGGGTCCAGGCGGGGCTGATCGGATCTTCGAATCGGGTGGACTTTCGGAGGGTATCAGTCGGAGCCCACGAGCTTACGCCGCCTCGTGGCCATGAAGTCTGCGATAGCCCGCGCTCGTGCTGCCGGCGTCATTTCGACTCTCGCCACCCGCCTTCGCCGCTTTCGGCGAACCGGCACCGCTGGCTCGACGAACGCATCTTTCGCCGCCACCAGCCTGGTAACCATCTCCAGGATGTGCTGGACGACTCGCACGTCGTCTCGGTTGTAAGCGAGGGCCTTTCGAAGGTCCATAGGCGTTCCGCTTTCCAGGTGCGACGAGTACCAGTTTCCGAGCTGGCGGCCGTCTACGTCTGGATGAGCAAAGCGGTACCCAAAGTAGCGACCGACGGTTTTCAGTTTGTAATCAGGAACCGGAAGCGCGATGGCGCGTGCCAGCCAGGCTCCGGCATTCGTCCACCGATCCGGTTGGAGCCACGAGCCGGGAACGAGGTTGACTGTTGCGTAGGCGCGCTGAAGGGCCCCTCGGTCAAACGGTCCCCATTGCAGAAACCGCGTGTGAGAGCCGCGCGAGAGCGCCTCTGTTACCCGACGCAGATGCCACCGATGAGCCTTCGGGTCGAGTTCGTACATCTGCGACACGCGGCGTTCGCCCCACCGCTTGTAGCCGACGAGCCACGGATCATTCTGCAGAAAGGACGTCTCGACATCCACAATCGTGGCATCGCCATCCACCGTGACGGTCGGGTCGAGAACGACAGGCGATCTGGTGAGACTCGCGCGCGCTTGGGCGCGGACCCGCCGCGCGACTTCGGGACGACTGAACATCCGCTTCAGGGCAGCGTAATCAGCTTCGAGAATGTCCTCAATCGTTCGGAAGCCCCCCGCCACGAGCTTCTCAGCGCCCCGCGGCCCGAGACCGACGAGGCCCTCGAGCTCGCCGCGGTCCCTCTCCTCGCCGATCTCGACTGTCTTCAGTCGCCGACCAGTCCACTCGAGGAGCGCGTAGCGAAGCGCCGCTCCAGGGTCATCGTGACTTGCGATATTGACTACAAGGCACCGGCCTACCTGCTCCGCCTGTCCGCCCTGCAGGTGCACATGACCACACACGATCCCCCGCGCTCGTGGTCGATCGGCGAATCTCCGGACAACGCTCGACCCAGCGCTGGAAACACCAAAGCGCACCGCCATGTCGAGAACGCCACGCGGAGGCGCATGACTGACGAGCAGCAGCTCCCGGTTACCAGCGCGGGCGAGTTGAGCCTCCAAGTGTGCGCTCGCCTGCCGTTGGGTGTAGAGGGTCACACCGATGGCCTGGCACTCGTCCCGCGGTGCCCCTTGCAGGCCGAGGATAGCGAGGTCACCGATGATCAGGGGGGCCTGGTGCAGGTCCCAGCAGCCCGGTTGCGAGAACGCCTGGGCGGCGCTCGCCGAGCAATCGTTCCCTATTACTCCGGCCAGCCCGTGTCGTGTGCGCCTGGCTAGCCGACTCCAAGAGTTCCGCCCGGCAGCGAACCGACCGACGTCATCGCCAGCGTAGAGTATGAGTTCCGGAGCGAGCCGTTCCGCGACACGCTCGAGCAGTCGGATCCCGTGAACCCGAAGGTCGGATACGGCTAGGATGCGCAACGGTCCGTATCTCGGCTGCGCTGACCGCGCACTTCAGATGGCCGACATCCCGCATCGAGCACTTCCACAGCGCCGAAAGTGGGGATCGGTCCTTCCAGAACCCTTCCTGCCACTGCACACCTCGCTGGCCGCCGTTAACGCCGCGAGCGTCTCAGCGGTCTCAGCGCACGAACCGCCGATACAATCGACCAGGCGACCAGGCCGGCCACCATGATCGCCACCACCTCGAGCCCAAGCGCTTCCAGCCGCCACGCTAGCATCGCCACCAGCCTACAACGACCGCCGGCGTCGCTCCAACGGGGGGAGCGTCTGTTCGCCGCACCTTCCCTCCTCCCGCCTGTAATCGTCGCGGCCATCCCGTCCTCGCCGTCGAGGGTTGGGCGGTCAGCGCTCACTTCCCACGCGCCCCTCGCCAGTAACCCCCCGCTCCTCGGCAGACCTCGTGCGCGGGGCCCCCCTGGGTCGGGGAGCTAGGTCGTTCGCTCTCGGGTGACCACCCAACCCTCACCCGCGAGGCCTTCATGACCACCATCGACCCAACACTCAGTCTCGGAAGCGACGTCCTCGAGCAGAACTATCTCCCGCAGAGCTGCCCGCCGCCACCGACGAAGCTCCGGAGGGTTGCCGGCGCCGCCGAAGTCTACGCCCTTCTGTCGGGCCTCGGCACGAAGGATCGCGAACACCTGGTGGCGCTGTTCCTCGACGTCCGGCATCGGGTGATCCGCCGGCGGACCGTCGCGATCGGCTCGCTCACGGGTGTCGAGGTTCATCCCCGCGAGGTGTTCAAGCCGGCGATCCTCGCCTCAGCCGCAGCGATCATCCTCGCGCACAATCACCCCTCGGGCGATCCGACGCCATCCCGGGCCGACATCGAGCTTACCACCCGGCTCCGTGGCGTCGGCGATCTGGTCGGCATCCAGGTCCTCGACCACCTCGTCATTTGCCGCGAGGGCTACGTATCCATCGCCGAGCGCGGCTGGCGCTAAGCGCCGACTCGGCCGCAACCGCCGGCTACGCCGGCGGCAGTCACGGGCGCGCGCTGCGCGCCCTTTTCCGGCTGGCAGAGCTGCCAGCCGATGCCCCTCGCGACGCGCTCGGGGTCTGCCCGACCCAAGGGGTCGCGCTTGCTGGCCTCGCTCCGCGAGGCCCGACCTTCATGGCACGGTGCCGGCCCGCTCTCCTCGTTCCTCCTGCGTCTGGCGTCGG
>DASZVW010000344.1:0-5124 GCA_035546895.1 Polyangia bacterium | reverse complement strand
CCTACGCTTCGAGCAGCGATCTCTCGGCGCTGCAGCTCATCCAGGGGAGCGGCTCGAACGTCCGCTTCGCGCTCGGGGGCGCCTGGCGCTGGCGCCGGTTCTCGTTCGAGGGCGAGATCCCGTTTGTGCAGATCACCACGCTGAACGTCACCGCGCTCTCCGGCGGCCAGATGCCGGTCCCCGCCGACGCTCACCAGACCGGCGTGTCGTTCGGCGACGTCCGCGCGGGCGCCGTCTGGACCGAGCGGCTGGCCGGCGAGCGGCTGGTGGGCGGCTTCGGCCTCCGCACCCGGCTGGCCACGCACACCACCACGTTCACGTTTCACCTCAACCCGTCGGGCCTGCTCACCGACGCGTTCCCCTACTACTTCCACATCGAGCCGACCGCCGTCCTGGGCGGCGCGCTCGGACGCTTCGTCTTCGTCGTCAACGAGGGGCTGGACGTCCTCTGGGGCCCGAACGGCGAGGTCGAAGGGCAGCTGATCGTGGTCCCCACGATCGTCTTCTGGGACTCGCACGTGGCCGTCAGCTACTCGCCCTGGGACCTCCTGGCGGCCTCCGTCGAGCTCGGCACCGACGTGCAGGTCAACGACGTCAACGATCCGCAGTTCCCCATTCAGAACATCCGGTCCGCCTGGGTGGCGCCGGCCCTCCAGGTCCACCTCGCGGACTGGCGCGTCGACCTGATCGCGCGGATCGGCCTCACCGGCCTGGCGCACGGAACGGACGCCTTCGGGGTGCTGCAATACGTGGGGACCAACTCGTACACCCTGCGCCTCGGTCGGTCCTTCAATTGATGCGGGGAAGGCGGTAGCCTGGAGGCATGCGTATTCGAGAGCTTCGCTTGATCGGGCTCGGGTTGGCGGCCGCGCTGGCGGGCGCCGGCTGCCATTCGGGCGCCACCGTGACGGGCCTGCAGGACGCGCAGGTCTACGACCTCAAGCTCGATCTCCCCCCCGGCTGCCCGCCGTCGAGCGGGAACGAAAAAGGGGTCGGCATCGCCTGCACCAAGGGGGGGAACGAGTGCAAGGCGCCCGGCGTCCCCAGCGGCCTCCTCTGCACCTGCGACGCGGCGTTCGGCCTCCAGCTGAACGGCGTGCCGTGCGTCTGCACCATCGCCGGGCTCAACACCTCGGCCACCAACACCGATCCCTGCAGCACGGGCGCGAACGGCCAGCCGGCCGGGTTCTGCGGCAGCGACGCCACCTGCTGCCCCTACATGACCGTCGGCTACTACTGCAGCCCGAACGCCTGCCTGCCGGGCGGGGCCTGCATCGACTTCACGCCGCCGCCGGGCGGCTGACCCGCGCGCCGCGCCCGCCTCAGCGGCAGGCGGGCGTGTTCGTGGGGGTGGTCTGGCAGCGGGCGGCGAAGCAGCAGTAGCCGCTCGCGCAGTCCCGCAGCCCGCCGCAGTCGGTGGTGCAGGCGTTGCCGCTGCAGCGGACGTCGCCCGCGCAAGCGCTGCCGCCGCGGCAGGAGATGGTGTTGGTCCCCGCCGAGGCGGTGACGGTCGAGGCGCAGGTGGCGGGGCCCGTGCACTCGACGTCGCAGCCGTTCCCGCCGCAGGTCAGGGGCCCCTTGCAGGCGCCCATCCCCGAGCAGGTGACCGTGTTCATGGCGCCCGTCGCCGCGACGCCGCCCGCGCAGGAGTTGGTCCCGCTGCAGGTCACCGTGCAGGTCGAGCCGCCGCACTGGATCGGCTTGCCGCAGGCGCCGTCGGCGCAGCTGACGCTGCAGGTCGTGGCCCCGCGGCAATCGATGGCCGTGTTGCAGCCGCCGGCCGGGCAGGTGATCTTGCAGGCGATCCCCAGCGGGCAGACCACGGGGGCCGTGCAGGGCGAGCAGCCCGAGCCGCAGGCGAACGTGCAGACGCCGTCCAGGCAGACGCCGCCGGCCACCACACAGGCGGCGCAGGCGGCGTCGGCGTCGGGCGGGCCGCAGGTGGTCGGCGCGCCCGCGTCGATCGGCTGCCCGCCCGTCCCGAGCAGGCCCCCGGTCCCGAGCAGGCCCCCCGTCCCGAAGAGGCCGCCCGTCCCCAGAATCCCGCCCGCGCCCGTCGCGCCGCCCGAACTGGGGCCGCCGCCCGACGCCGCCCCGCCCGCGCCGGTCCCGACACCGCCGGCGCCGTCGTTGCCGCCGGTGGCGAGGCCGCCGCCGGCGCCCGTCGTCGGCTCACCGCCGTCTCCCCCGGTGGCGCTGGCGCCGCCGCCCGCGCCCGCGGCGGTCATCCCGCCACCGCCGCCGGTCACCAGCGGGACGCCGCCGCTCCCCGACGCCGCCTGCACCGCGGACAGGCCGGATCGGTCCAGCCGGCACCCGCCCGCGAGGACGGGTGCGAGGACGGCCACGATCGATATGAGGTGCCGTGGACCTGGCTTCAATTGTCTTCCGTTCCTTCGAACGGGCGCCGGCGCGCCAAAGACGGGTGAGCTTCTCAGTTGATCGAGATCGCGACCTTCACCCACTGGGGGACGTGGTTGCCGTTGGGCGTGGACTGGCTGGTGTTCTGCCCGGGGAGCCAGACCGGCGCGAAGCTCGGATCGCTGGCCACGATCTCGCCGACGGACACGCCGGCGAACCAGAGCTGCGGCTGCGTCGTGCTCAGGTCTCCGGTGTTGATCTGGGTGCCGTACGGGCGCCGCGACGAGAAGGCGATCCAGTAGAGCGTCCCGCCCCGGAAGCTGCCGTAGTCGGGGCTGAACCGGGGCCAGGAGTTGTCGTAGTTGATGTCGCCGCCGTTGGCGTTGTCGAGCCGGATGTTCCCCGTCCCGTCGGGCGCCACCAGCCAGAGCTTGGCGCTCGAATCGTCGTAGCCGTCGCAGACCTGGCCGCCGTAAGCGCCGGGGCCGTCATAGGCGACGTCGGTGGCGTTCGGGTTGCTGCCGCAGCTGCTCTGGTTGTAGACGATCCAGTTGCTGTCCTCGCTGACGCACGGGTAGTAGTCGGTGACCCCGGGCTGGCGCGGCACCAGGACCCGCGCGTCGTCGGTGATCGACTCCTTCGTGGCGTCGGCGATCGCGATCTGGCCGCCCGTCTTGAGGTCGCCGTCGAGCCCGCCGACGTCGTACATGTCCGCCGGCCCGGGCGTGTTGAAGGAGGTGTAGACCAGGTACTTGCCGTCGTGGCTCCAGAAGGGGTCCGAGTGGTACGGATCGATGGCCCTCGCCGAGTTCGGGAGCGCCAGGCCCGTCTGCGCGATGGTGGCGGTCCCCGTCCCCGGCGTCACCGAGTTGAGGTACATCTCCGCCTTGTACATGGTGACCACGATGTCGCTGTTGGGGCCCCAGGCGGTCTCGACGCCGAAGGCGTCCTTGCGGAACTTCTTCCAGTAGTCCGAGGGGTCGCTGGTGGGCGAGCTGTTGGGGTCGGTGCTGGCGGTGGGGTTGATGTTGTCGAGCGCCTGCGCCGCGATGTCGATCAGCGCCCAGTTCGAGCCGTTGTACGTCGACGAGCCGCCGAGCCCGAGCGCCATGTACTTGCCGTCGTTGCTGATCGAGTGGCAGCCGATGCAGTGGCCGCCGTACTGCCCGGTCGACGCCACGAAGGACTGCGGGCCGCCCTGGTAGGCGGGCGCGGAGTTCGGCCCGCCGTCGTCGGTCCAGATCTGCTGCGGCGCCGGGTTGTCCTGCGAGAAGTCGTAGCGGTAGATGGCGGTCCCGTTCTTCGGGTTGAGCGTGGTGTCCTGCAGGCAGTAGTTGGGCGGGTTCGCCATCGTCGAGCTCGGGCAGTAGGGCTGGTTCGGGAGGACCGTCCAGTAGTACAGGCCGCCGGTCACGCCCAGCGGGGCCCAGGCGGCGTTGATGGGCGCCGAGTCGGCGCTGACGGTCGACCCGTTCAGCACGCGCGCGGTGAGCTGGATGTCCTCGAGCTGGCTGGCCGGGGCCAGCTGCTTGGTGAACGCCACCGGCAGCGTGATGGCGCAGCCGGAGCCGGCCCCCGTCTCGCACGTCCCGTAGTAATTCACGTTGACGTTGCTGCTCTGCAGGGTCTGGAAGGTGATCCGCGCCGCCGTGCCCGGCGTGGTGAGCTGCACCTGGATCGGGCCCAGGTTGGAGGGGAAGAGCGCGTGGTCGAGCGGGTAGGCGATGGTCGGCGCCGCCCCCGAGCCCCCGTTGTCGAGCGTCCCTTCCATCCCGGTGTTGAACATGGTGCAGGCGCCGCTCGTGTCGTAGTCGGTGCAGACGTGGGGCCCGCTGATCGGCGTGATGGGGACGGGGCCGGTCCCGCCGTTCCCCGTGGAGACGCTGTTCCCGGTCCCGCCGTTCCCCGTCGACCCGCCGTTGGCGGAGTTGCCCCCGTTGCCGGTGGTGGCGGTCTGCTTGACGCCCGCGCAGGCCAGGCCAAGGAGGCCGAGCGAGAGGGCGATCATCGACAATAGGCTGGACGAAGTTGGTGCACGCATAGGCTGGCTCCGACGCTGGGGGGACCAAGGCGGTGGGCCGGAAACAGGCCCACATCCGCCTGAAATTAGCAGGCCCCGACTATACTGCGGCGCGCAGGCCAGGGCTATAGCCGCAAAAGCCTATGACGCGACGCCGCGACCGGCCTTGACGGCGGCGCGGACCCCGGCCGACGATGCGGGATCATGACCATCCCCCTGTCCAATCTCTGGGTTTCGCTCTGGGTTTCGCTCTGGGTTTCGAGCAACCGGCGCCTCGCGCCCCTGGCCCTCGGCTGCACCCTGGCCGTGATCGGGATCGCCGGCTGCGGCGGTGGGCTCAAGTACAGGGTCGACGACTCCGCCATCGACCCCGTCCCCGCCGGCGAGAAGCAGGACATCTTCGCCGCGCAGAACGATCTCGAGGTGGCGCGCAGCGAGCAGCGGACCGCCAAGACGCAGCTCGAGGAGTATGACCGCGAGCGCGACGTGGCCAAGAAGGAGAAGGAGCAGGCCGCGCTGGAGGTCGACAAGGCCGCCACCGAGCAGGAGTCGGCCAACGCCTCGCACGACGAGAACCGCGCCAACGCGGCCCGCCACGGCAAGGACGTCGCCGACATGGGGGTCAAGGTCGCCGACTCCAAGCTCGAATGGCTCGACGAGAAGGGGGACTGGCTCAAGGCCTCGGCCAGGGCGGCCGACGCGCACGAGGCCGCCGCCGAGGCCAAGGTGGAGCTCGAGAAGGC
>DASZVW010000343.1:0-5904 GCA_035546895.1 Polyangia bacterium | reverse complement strand
GCCACCTCCGCGCCTGGAACCAGCGTGCGACCGCCTACGTCAAGGAGAACCCGGGCAAGTGCCTGCTGGGTGCGCTCGCCCTCGGCTTCGTCGCCGGCAAGATCGCCCGGCGGGTGTGACGGAGGCAGTCGTGGACCAACCGCTGAAGACCCAACTGGACCGACACCCTTACGGTGCGCTCGTGGTCGCGCTCGGCGCCGGCTACGTGCTCGGGGGTGGCATCTTCACCCCGCTGACGGCGCGCCTCGCGCGCTTCGCGCTGAAGGTCGGGATACGCGCTGCGCTGGTGCCGATGTTGACGAGCCAGATCGCGGAACTGGTTAGGCCTTCCGAGAAGAACGCCGCGCCGGCCCCGCCGTCGCCGGGAAACGATTCCACGACGTCCGCCGCCTGACTCCGATCAAACCTCCTTGGCCCGCACCCGATATCAAGCCTCGCTGTCGACCATCGGCTGGAAGGACCTTCCGGCGGCGGCGCTGCGCGCGGTGTTGCGGGAGGGATACACCCGCCGCGATCTCCGCTCGGACGTCCTGGCGGGGATGGTCGTGGGCGTGGTCGCGCTGCCGCTGGCCATGGCGCTCGCCATCGCCGTCGGGGTGGCGCCGCAGCACGGCCTCTACACCGCCATCGTCGCCGGGATCGTGGTGGCGGCCCTGGGCGGATCGCGTACCCAGGTCACCGGGCCGACGGCAGCCTTCATCGTGATCCTGGCGCCGATCTACGCCCGGTTCGGGATGGCCGGGCTCCTGGTTTCGGGGCTCATGGGGGGCCTCATCTTGCTGGCGATGGGCCTCGGCCGGCTCGGGCAGCTCATCGAGTTCATCCCGCACCCGGTAACGACCGGATTCACGGCCGGCATCGCCACTGTCATTGCGGTGCTGCAGCTCAAAGACGTGCTCGGACTTCGGCTGGCCCGGAATCCCACCAGCTTCTTCGATCGAATCGCGGTGATGTGGCAGGCGCGCGTCTCGGCGTCGTGGTCGGAGCTGGCCCTGGCGGCGGCGACCCTGGCGTTGCTGGTCGGCATCCCCCGCCTGACCAAGCGCGTCCCTGCGCCGCTCATCGCCATCCCCCTCGCGGGCCTCGCGGCCGCCGCACTCAACCACTTCGCTCCCGCGCACGCCGTGGCGACGATAGCCAGTCGATTCCAGGTGACGGTCGCCGGTCACGTCGTGAGGGGCGTTCCGCGCCTGCCGCCGCTCCCGATGCTCCCCTGGCACGCGCCCGGACCGAACGGCGCGCCGCTCCCGATCACGCCCGGCGCGCTGCGCGAGCTGCTCTCGGGGGCGTTCGCCGTCGCCATGCTGGGCGGGATCGAGTCGCTGCTCTCGGCCGTGATCGCCGACGGGATGGCCGGCACGCGGCACGATCCGGACGCCGAGTTGCTGGCGCTCGGAATCGGCAACGTCGTGGTGCCGTTCCTGGGCGGCATCCCGGCCACCGGCGCCATCGCGCGCACCGCCACCAACGTCCGGTCGGGGGCCCGCTCGCCCATCGCGTCGATCGTCCACGCGTTGACCGTGCTCGCCGCGGTGATCGTTATCGCGCCGCTGATCGGCTACTTGCCCATGGCGGGGCTGGCGGCGCTCCTGCTGCTGGTGGCCTGGAACATGTCCGAGGCCAAGCACTTCGGGCACGTCCTCCGCGTCGCCCCGCGGAGCGACGTCCTGGTCCTGGTGACCTGCTTCGTCTTGACCGTCGTGTTCGACATGGTGGTCGCCGTCTCGGTGGGGGTCGTCCTGGCGGCGCTGCTGTTCATGCGCCGCATGGCCGAGATCACCCACGCGCGCCTCACGGGAGACGGCGAGCGCGCCGGAGCCGCGCCGGGAATTCCGCCGGAGCTGGCGGACAAGGTGGCCGTCTACACCGTCGCCGGTCCCCTGTTCTTCGGCGCCGCGCAGAAGGCGGTGGGGAGCCTGGCCGCGATCGGGAGCGGTCTCCGGGTGGTGATCGTTCGGCTCGATCAGGTTCCCATCATGGACGCCACCGGGCTGGTGGCGCTCGAGAGCGCGATCGCCTCACTGTCGAGGCACGGCTGCGTCACCGTGCTCACGGGGCTGCAGAAGCAGCCGCAAGCGTTGATCGAGCGGGCCGGACTGGAGAGACGCCCGTGGCGGTTGGCGATCCGTCCGGACCTCCCCTCCGGGATCGAGGTGGCCAGACAGATCTTCACGGGTGACGACAGGGATCGCCGACCTCCAGCAGGCGCGTCCTAACCTTGCTGCTCGCGCGGAGAGACCTAGAGGATATCCGATGACTGATGACGAGCTTTCGGCGACGGAGGCCTACTGGCGCGCGGCGAACTTCCTGACCGTCGGGCAGATCTACCTGCAGGACAACCCGCTCTTGCGTGATCCTCTGCGGCCGGAGCACATCAAGCCGCGGCTGCTCGGGCACTGGGGGACCTCGCCGGGGTTGAATCTCATCTACGCGCACATGAACCGGGCGATCCGGACGCGTGACCTCGACGCCATCTTCCTGGCCGGCCCCGGGCATGGGGGGCCGGCGGTGCTCGCCAACGTCTATCTCGAGGGGACCTACTCCGAGATCTATCCGGCGGTGACGCGAGACCTGCACGGGCTCCGCGCGCTGTTCCGCCAGTTCTCGACACCGGGCGGGGTGCCGAGCCACGTTTCGCCCCCCACGCCGGGATCGATCCACGAGGGGGGCGAGCTGGGGTACGTGCTGACGCACGCCTTCGGCGCCGTGTTCGATAATCCGGATCTTCTGGCGGTGGCGGTGGTCGGCGACGGCGAGGCGGAGACCGGGCCGCTCGAAGGATCGTGGAAAGGGGTGAGCTTCCTGAATCCGCTGCGGGACGGCGCCGTCCTGCCGGTGCTCCACCTCAACGGCTACAAGATCTCGGGGCCGACCGTGCTGGGGCGCGCCTCCGACGACGAGGTCGCCGCGCTCCTCAGCGGTCATGGATACCGGCCCTTCTTCGTGTCGGGTCACGAGCCACGCCAGGTCCACCGGGACTTCGCCGTCGCGCTCGACCGCTGCCTCGACGTCATCGGCGATATCCAGCGGACGGCGCGCGCCGCGGGGAAGGTGTCGGCGCGACCGCGCTGGCCGGCGCTGGTGTTGCGGACGCCGAAGGGGTGGACGGGGCCCAAGGAGGTGGACGGCGTTCCGATCGAGGGGACCTTCCGGGCGCACCAGGTCCCGCTGGGCGAGGTCCGGACCAACTCTGCGCACCTGGCTGCGCTCGAGCAGTGGATGAGGAGCTACCGTCCCGAGGAGATGTTCGACGAGAACGGAACCCTGCTCGAGAGCCTACGGGTGCTGGCGCCGCGCGGAGACCGGCGGATGGGCGCCAACCCCCATGCGAACGGGGGGAAGCTGTGCGTCCCACTCGATCGGCCGCCGATCGAACCGTACGCCATCGCGGTGTCCGCGCCGGGTGCCGAGCGGCGCGAGTCGACGCGTCAGCTCGGCACCTGGCTGCGCGACGTCTACCGGCGCAACCCGCGAAGCTTTCGCCTCTTCTGTCCCGACGAGACCAACTCCAACCGACTGGGCGCCGTCTTCGAGGCGGAGGACCGCTGCCTGGTCGAGCGGACCGAGCCCGGCGACGATCACGTCTCGACCGATGGGCGGGTCATGGAGGTGCTGAGCGAGCACAACTGCGAAGGGTGGCTCGAAGGCTACGTGCTCACTGGACGCCACGGCCTGTTCGCGACCTACGAGGCGTTCGCGCTCATCGTGGCCTCGATGGCCACGCAGCACGCCAAGTGGCTGGAGTCCTGCGCGGATCTCCCATGGCGGGCGCCGATCCCGTCGCTCAACTTCCTGCTCACCTCGACCTGCTGGCGGAACGACCACAACGGGTTCAGCCACCAGGGCCCCGGGTTCATGGACACCATCCTGTCCAAGAAGGGGACCGTCGCCCGTATCTACCTGCCGCCGGACGCGAACTGCCTGCTCTCGGCGGCCGACCATGCGCTGGCCAGCCACAACTACGTCAACCTCCTGATCATCGACAAGCAGCCGGAGTTGCAGTGGCTGGACATGGAGGCTGCGCGGGCACACTGCGCGGCCGGCGCCTCGGTCTGGGCCTGGGCCGGGAACGACGTGGAGTCCGCTCCGGACGTCGTGCTGGCCTGCGCGGGCGACGTGGCGACCCTGGAGACGCTGGCGGCGGCCTGGTGGCTCCGGCGGAAGGCACCCGAGCTGAAGGTGCGGGTGGTGAACGTCGTCGACCTGATGTCGCTGTTCTCGCCGGACGAGCACCCGCACGGCATGACGGATGACCGGTTCGCCTCGATCTTCACGGCCGACACGGACGTCGTCTTCGCCTTTCACGGCTATGCAGGCGCCGTTCACTACCTCCTGCACGGCCGGCCGGCGCCGGCGCGCTTCCACGTGCGCGGCTATCGCGAGGAGGGGACCACCACCACGCCGTTCGACATGGTGGTCCTCAACCAGACCAGCCGCTTTCACCTGGCCAGCGAGGCCCTCCGTCGCGCCCGCCGCCCGCCACCCCACGCCGACCTCCTCATCGACGAGTGCGCCGCCGCCTTGAAGAAGCACAACGCCTACGTGCGCGAGCACCTCGAGGACCTGCCAGAGATCCGCGACTGGACGTGGACGGCACCGTGAACGGCCGCCCCGACACCGCCGTCCTCTGCCTGAACAGCGGCTCGTCGTCCGTCAAGGTAGGGCTTCTTCTTCCCGACGAGGTCGACGCCGGTGCCGGCGAAAGAGCGGGCGCGCCACGGGTGGCCGAAGCGACCGTCGAGGCCATTGGCTCCGGCGAGGGACGGGCGCGGGCAAAGGGGAGGGAAGGCACGCGAGCGATCGAGCAGGTGGTCGGGCGCATCGATCACCAGACGGCCATCGAGGTCGCGCTCGACCTCGTCGACCGCCTCGCGGATCGGGCACCCGAGATCGTCGCTCACCGGGTGGTCCACGGCGGCCCCCGGCACACGGCTCCCGCCAAGGTCGACGACGCCCTGATCGTCAGCTTGGAAGATCTGATCCCCCTGGCGCCCTTGCATATCCCGGCCTCGATCGCCGGCATTCGAGCCGCCCGCCACCGCTGGCCAGACCTGCCGCAAGTCGCCTGCTTCGACACGGCATTTCACGCGACCCTGCCCGAGGTCGCGCGCCGGCTTCCACTGCCGGACGCCATCCTCGGCGAGGAGGTGAGGCGCTACGGGTTCCATGGCCTCTCGTACGCGCACGTGATGTGGGCGCTCGGACCAACGGCACCGGCGCGGATCGTCATTGCGCACCTCGGGAGTGGCTCGAGCCTGGTCGCGGTGAAGGACGGCCGCGCGATCGACACCACCATGGGCTTCACGCCCACCGGTGGGATTCCGATGGGGACCAGGACCGGCGACCTCGATCCCGGCGTTCTGTTCTACTTGGCCCGAAACCGCCGCCTGTCGATCGACGACCTCGAGCAGATCTGCGACAGGGAAGGAGGCCTGCGGGCGATCGGCGGGACGGGCGACGTGCGAGATCTCTTGGCGCGGGCGCCGGGGGATCGAGAGGCCGCACTCGCCATCTCCATCTATGGGTACACGATCCGCAAGGCGATCGGCGCCTTCGCGGCGGCCCTCGGCGGCGTCGACCTGCTGATCTTCACCGGCGGTATCGGCGAGCACGCGCCGATCGTGCGCCGCGAGGCATGCCGGGACCTCGAGGGTCTGGGGATCGAGATCGATCCTGAGCGGAACGAACGCGGCGCTCGAAGGATCAGCTCCGACGGAAGTAGGTGCCGGGTCCTGCTCATCGCCGCGGACGAGGAGAGCGCGATGGCGCGCGACGCCCGCTCCGTCGCGGGGCGCTGATGCCAGCGGTGTCTGGCTCTCTCATTCGGGTGGCCGATGGGAATAGTCGACAAGGCCTTCTGCGCCACGTCTCTGTCCGACGCGCCGACCTGCCTGCCCCTAACCC
>DASZVW010000342.1:0-3602 GCA_035546895.1 Polyangia bacterium | reverse complement strand
TCGAGTGGACGAAGAACGCGCGCTCGACCGCGCCCAGCGCGGCGGGCGGCGCCAGCGCCGAGACCTGCACCGCCGGACGCCCCTTCTTCATCAGGATGGGCGCCGACCAGACGTCGACCGCCCCGGCGGCGAAGAGGGCGTCGGAGAGCGGGCCCACGAGCTGCGGGCTCATGTCGTCGACGTTGGCCTCCACCAGCACCACCTCGCCGGCGGGCGGGGCGTCGGGCGCGCCGAGCGGCGCCCCCAGCGTCACCCGCAGGACGTTGGCCCGATCAGCGAGCTCCTTGGTCCCGGCGCCGTAGCCGACGGCGCGCGGGACGAGCGGAGGCAGCGGCCCGAAGTCGTCGACCACCGCGGCCAGGATCGCGGCGCCGGTCGGCGTGGTCAGCTCGCCCGCCCCCTCCGCGAAGATGGGGATCTCGGCGCCGGCGAGCAGCGCGGCGGTCGCGGGGGCCGGCACCGGCACCGGCCCGTGCGCCGTCCGGACGACGCCCGTCCCCACCACCGGCGGGAGCGAGCCGATCGAGGCGGGCGCCAGGTGGACGATCGCCGCCGCCACGCCGACCACGTCGGCGATCGAGTCGTAGGCGCCCACCTCGTGGAAGGCGACCCGATCGACGCGCGTCCCGTGCAGCGCGGCCTCGACCTCGGCGAGGCGCGCAAAGATGTCGGCCGCCAGCGCCCGCACGTCGGCGTCGAGCCGCGCCTTCTTGAGCAGGCGCTTGATCTCGGCGTAGTCGCGGTGATCGTGGTGGTGCGGCGCGGGCGAGGGCTGGTGATGATGGTGGTCGTCGTGCTCGTGCCCGTGGTCGTGCGAATGACCGGCGTGCGCCTTCGACGCGCGCGCCGGCCGCGCCTGTCCGGGCCAGCGCACGTCGAAGCTGCGCCCCACGTAGGCGCCGCGCTTCCGGCGGCCGAAGACGACGCGCAGCCCGCGCACCCCCATCGCGGCGATCGCGCGCGCGACGACCGCCGCCGGGACGCCGGCGTCGACCAGCGCCGCCACCGCCATGTCGCCCGCGATCCCGGAGGTCGGCTCGAAGTGGAGGTGCAGCCCGCGGGCGCTCACGCCCGATCCCGGGTTCGGTTCAACATCGCCGCCAGCCGCCCGGCCCCGAACCCGTTGTCGATGTTCACCACCGCCACGCCGGCGGCGCAGGAGTTGAGCATCCCCAGGAGGGCCGCCAGGCCGCCGAAGCTGGCGCCGTAGCCGACGCTGGTCGGCACCGCGATCACCGGCCGCGCGAACAGGCCGCCCACCACGCTCGGCAGCGCCCCCTCCATGCCGGCCGCCACGATGACGATCTCGGCGGCGGCGATCGTCTCCCGGTGCGCCATCAACCGGTGCAGGCCGGCCACGCCGACGTCGTAGATCCGCACCACGCGGTTGCCGGCCAGCTCGGCGGTCAGCGCCGCCTCCTCGGCCACCGGCAGGTCCGAGGTCCCCGCGCTCACCACCGCGATCACGCCCCGCCCGCGATCGGGGGCGGGCGTCTCGCCCACCACCACCGCGCGCGCGACCGGCAGGTAGCGCGCGCCGGGCACGGCCGGCACGATCGCCCGCGCCGCCTCGGCCGAGACGCGGGTGGCGAACACCGTGGCCCCCCCCTTGGCGAGCTCGATCAGGATGGCCGCGATCTGCTCCGGCGTCTTCCCCTCGCCCAGCACCACCTCCGGGAACCCGGTCCGCAGGTGACGGTGGGTGTCGACGTGGGCGAACTCGAGGTTGCGGAACGGCAGCTCGCTGAGCGCGCGCATCGTGTCGTCGACGGTGGCGCGGCCGGCGATCGCGTCCTCGAGCAACGCGCGCAGACGTTGGGGATCCATGCGGTCCCAACCATAACACCTGCGGCGGCGGCCCAGGGCAGGCCGGTGGGACGGCCGGCGCGCCGTCTCAGGTCAGCTCGTCCGCCGCGCGATACGGCCGATCGACGACGCCGTGCACCTTGGAGACGAACAGCTCCAGCGAGAACGGCTTGCGCACGAACCCCTGCGCCCGCTCGGGCTTGGCGGCGGCGGCCGCGCTCAGGACCAGCACCGGGATGTGTACCAGGCGCGGGTCGCGCGTCATCCGCTCGAGCACCTCCCAGCCGGAGACCATCGGCATCAGGAGGTCGAGGATCACCAGCGCCGCGCCGGCCGGCTCGTTCAGGGTCAGGAAGTCGATCGCCTGCTTGCCGTTCGAGGCGGGGACCACGTCGAAACCCTCGTCCTCCAGAATGTCCTGCAGGGAGTCCCTGATGTCGGCGTCGTCCTCGACCAGCAACACCGTCCTCGCCGCTTCGTTCATGATCTCCACCGCCACCGCAAAAATTTGGCGAGCGGATCTCCGGTCATCAAGAGGGGCCGCCGTGGTAATTTGATCGGCTCGGATCGCCGCCGATGAGCCTCGCCTCCCGCTACACCATCCTGCGCAAGATCACCGACGGCGGCACGGCCGAGATCTTCCTGGCCAAGCAGCACGGCGCGCAGGGGTTCGAGAAGATCGTGGTGCTCAAGCGGATCTTCACCACGTTCTACGCCGACCCGCAGTTCCGCCACATGCTGGTCGACGAGGCGCACGTGGCGATGTCCCTCAACCACAGCAACATCGTGCAGGTGCTCGACCTCGGCGAGGCGGAGGGGCGCTACTTCCTGGCGCTCGAGCTGGTCGACGGCTGGTCGCTCGACCGGATCTTGAAGCGCGCCAAGGCGGCGGGCGTGCCGATCCCGCCGGCGCTCGCGCTCTACGTCACCGCCGAGGTCTGCCGCGCGCTCGCCTACGCGCACAACAAGCGCCGCGCCGACGGCAAGCCGCTCGGCATCGTCCACCGCGACGTCAGCCCGCACAACGTGCTCATCAGCGAGCAGGGCGAGGTGAAGCTGACCGACTTCGGGATCGCCAAGGCCCAGAACAAGACCGAGAAGAGCCTCGGCAACCTCATCAAGGGGAAGGTGGCCTTCATGTCGCCCGAGCAGGCGGCGGCCGGCCCGCTCGACGGCCGCAGCGATCTCTTCTCGGTGGGGACGATGCTCTACACGATGATCACGCGGCGCCACCCGTTCGACGCCCCGACCGACTACGAGACGCTGATGCTGGTCAAGAACGGCGACTTCCTGCCGCCGGAGACCGCGCGGCCGGGGCTCAACCCCGAGCTCTATCGCGTCATCCGCAAGGCGATGGGGAAGACGCCCGAGGCCCGCTACCAGAAAGCCGAGGAGATGCTGGTCGACGTCGAGCAGGTGATGCGCGTCGCCTTCCGCCCCGTCGGGCAGACCGAGCTGCAGCGCTGGCTGTCGGACCTGAGCAGCAAGGACGGCGTGCCGACGCTGACCCGCGAGGCGCCGCCCGAGCCGCCCGCCGCGCGCTCGACGGTCGGCCCGCTGCGCGCCGGCTCGGGGCAGGACTCGGGCCTGGTGCTCACCCTCGACGACGCCGAGGAGGTGCGCCCCGCCGATCGCCCACCGCCCACACCGTCGAGGGGGGCGCCGCCGTCGGCGGGCGCGACCGAGGTGATGGCGCACCCGCCGCCGTTCACCGCCGCCGACCGGGCCTGGCACCGGCGGCCGATCGTGCGCATCGCGGGCGCGGGCGCGCTGTTGCTGGTCGGCGCCTTCGTCTC
>DASZVW010000341.1:0-9460 GCA_035546895.1 Polyangia bacterium | reverse complement strand
CGGGCCGTAGAGGGTGGGCCGCCAGTCCGCGTACCCGTAGCTCCCGGTCAGCGTCTGCACGGTCGCGCCCGCGGCGTCGACCTCGACGATCTCGCCGGCGGTGGAGTAGGTGATGAGGGTGTTGCCGTTGGGGAGCCGCTGCACGTCGCCGAGGACGTTGCTCGACAGGCCGCCGGAGGTGAGATCCCCGAGCGAGGTGGCGGTCATGGTGGCGCCGGCGGTGTCGAGCTGGAACTCGAGCGCCTCGGACGGCCGCCCGTCGGTGCCGTTGTTGAACACCAGCATCGTGCCGTCGTCCAGCAGGTGGTGGCCGTGGTTCACCTTCCAGCCCTCCGCCACGCAGCGCGCGGCGCCCGCCGGCGCGCCGGCACAGCTGCCGCCGAACTGCCACTGCAGCGCGCCCGCCTGCGAGACCTTCACGTAGAGGTTCGGGTAGCGGTCGCCGATCGTGAAGCTGTCGTCGGTGACGTGGTACAGGATCGAGTTGGCGTGATACGAGGTGGCCGACGGCGTTCCCGCGGCGGTGCTGCCGACATAGAGATTGGGGCCGATCGCGAACATGGTCGCGGGCGAGCCGGAGCCGTCGGAGCTCATCTCCACCAGCTCGCTCGGCGCGTCGGTGTCGGTCCCCACCCAGACCAGGGCGGCGATCTTCCCGGGCAACACGGCGAAGTCGTGGTGCGCGTTCGCGAGGCCGACGACGTTGGTCACGGTGGTCTGGCCGTCCAGGGAGACGAACCGCATCTCGCCCCCCGAGTTGTCCTCGTTGACCGACACCATCCACATGTTGGCGCCCTCGTAGTCCAGGCGGGCGCGGCTGCACTGGTTGGGGCTGGGGGCGTACCAGACCACCGCGCCGTCGGCGTCGATGACGATCGCGTAGTTGCCGTAGGTGACGCCGCTGCTGGTGACGATGAAGCCCTTCGCCTGGGCCGCCGGGTTGGCGGCGGTGCGCGAGATGGCGGGCGCGTCCGGCAGGAGGCCCGTGGTGGGGAGCGCGTAGTCCGGGCTCCGGCAGAGGGCGCCGTTTTGGTCCCGGGCCTCGAGGTGGAAGGTGTAGTCGCTCGACGGCTTGAGCCCGAGCAGCAGCGTTCGATGGTTCGGCTTCGTCAGGTCGACCGGCGCGGTCCCGCCCGCGTTCAGGACCTCTGGGCCGGCGCCGTTCAGCGTGTAGACGACCTCGGCGCTGGCGACGTTCGGGAGGGTGGTCGACCATTCGACCACGCCGACGGTCGCCATCCCCGGGCTGACGGCGTCGGTGAGGATCGAGAACGCGCAGCTCGCCGCGCCGGACGCGCCGCCGCACGCCGCGGCCGGCAGGGCCGCCAGGAGCGGGAGCAAGCGGAAGCGCGTGCCGCTGGCGGAGGGGCGTTCCAAGCAACGAATCCTATCAGTCGCGCGCCCAGCTTGGCGCCGGGAGGCGGCCCGTTCACGACCAACGACGAGCCCCGTGCCAGGGGCCTTCATGTTACCGTCGAGCGCGCAGGGCTCTGACGACGGAGGCTCCCCCATGCGTCACCTTTCGAACACCACGATCGCCGCGCTGGTCCTGGCCGCCACGACGGCCGCTCACGCGGCGCCGCCGCCCCCCGCGCCCGCCGACGAGAAGCGCGAGTTCCAGCTGCAGGACACGCACACGGCCAGGGAGGCGCACGGCGCCACGGCGTCGAAGATCAAGCCGACCAGGACCGAGGCGGCGATCAAGCTGTTCGTCGTCGACAAGGACAAGGGGCCGGTCAAGGGGGTGGTCATCTTCCTGACCGGGCCGGACAAGACGAAGTACTACGCCGAGCCGACGGACAGCGCGGGGTACGCGGAGGTGCTGGTGCCGGTGGGCAAGAGATACGACATCACCTACCTGAGCCTCGGCCGGCACGAGATCGCGGCCACCGTCCCCGTGGCGGACGAACCCAACCAGAACGTGAAGCTGACCCTCCGCTACAAGCGCGAGAACGACAAGCCTTTCATCCTGACCGGCGTCAACTTCGACACCGGCAAGGCGACCATCCGCCCCGACTCGTTCCGGCAGCTCGACACGGTGGTCGACTTCATGGCCCACAAGCCGGACGCGCGCATCGAGATCTCGGGCCACACGGACAACGTGGGGAACGCCGCGGCCAACAAGGCGCTGTCCGAGAAGCGCGCCCAGGCGTGCCGCAACTACATCGTGTCGAAGGGGATCGACAAGAAGCGGCTGGACGCCGTCGGCTTCGGCGACGAGCGCCCCATCGCCCCCAACGACACCGACGAGGGCCGCCAGAGGAACCGCCGCATCGAAGCGAAGGAGCTTCTGCAGTAAGGTGCCCTCGCGTCGACGTCACGGGCGCGATACGCGACGCTCTACGTTTATTGCAAACGCGTAGCTGAGCGGGGCGTCGGGACGGGGAATCACGACCTCGAAATACCCGCACTGCGGGCAACGGCGCAGAACCAGAGCAGGTCTCGCCCAAAGCGGCGACGCGGCGGCGGACCCAGGCGGCCGCGACGGGTCGGCCGGTCCGAAGCTGGACCTTTCCGGAGTGCGGGGCGACGCGCGCTACATTCTGGCCGACAGCGCTGCGAACAGCTCGGCCGACGCCTCGATCTCTTCCGCGCGGATCGACACGCTCTCGACGTTGATCCCGAGCGGGACGCCCTTGTCCTTCGCGAAGGCGCGAACGTCCGCGAAGATCTGCAGCGCGAGGTCGACCGACTTGCGCAGGATGTCCGGCGCGGTCCGCAGGTCGTTCTCGAGCCAACGCGGGAACGAGATGCCGAGCCACTTCATGAACTCCATCGTCTTGAGCGAGCCGCACGGAGCGAAGCTCAGGATGAACGGCACCGGCGCGAGGTCCTCGCGCGCGAGGCGGAGCGCGTAGTCGGAGAGCAGCGACTTCGTCGCGCTGGCGTCGAACACCGTCTGCGAGATGAAGAAGCGGCAGCCGGCGGCGTGCTTGCGGAGGAGGCGCTCGTCCTCGTCGAGCTTGCGGACATGGCGCTCGGCGATCGCGACGCCGCCCAGGCAGGGCGGCGCGACGCGCGCGCGCAGGAGGTCGTAGGCGGCCGGCAGGCCGAGCCCGCGCGCTCCCTGGGCGGCGGCGCTGGTGGGCGCGCCCACGAGGACGCAGGCGTCGCGGCCCCCGCCGGCGTCGAGCGCGTCGGCCCAGGCGAGGAGCTCGGCCGCCGTCTGGTTGCCCACGCACTTGTAGAGGACGCGCGGCACGTCGAGCGCCGCCAGGTAGTCGCGCGCGTAGTCGAGCGGCTCGAGCGTCGGCAGGAACGGGAACGGGCGCGCCGCCTCGGTACGCCCCGCTTCGTCCTGCAGGTCGTAAAGGACGAGGCCGTCGGGCGCGAGCGCGGCGATGCGGCGCGCCTGGCGTTCGGCGATGCCGCGCACCTTGTCGGGGTCCTGGCCCCGCTTCGGCGGCGTGAGACCGTAGAGGCGCAGGCCGTCGCGGCGTCTGAGGATGTCGTCTCGGAGCATGGGCGTCTCTCTGCCGTTTCTATCAGATGACGTCAGGCGCGCGACGCGATGAGCGCGGCGGAGAGCTTGTTCGGGCGCGATTCTCAAGGCAAGCTCCTCGGTCCCGTGGCAGCCGACAACAGACCCCCGACGAGCGATTCCGCCGGCAGGAACCCGCATGTCCCCGTCGACGTGCCTTCGGTCTTGAAGACCGTCCAACGTCCGCGACGTGCCCTCGTCACCGCCGGGATGCCTTACGCCAACGGGCCGCTCCACCTGGGCCACCTGGCGGGTGCGCATCTGCCGGCCGACATCTACAGCCGCTGGATGGGCATGCTGATCGGCCGCGAGAACGTCCTGTTCGTCAACGGCACCGACGATCATGGCTCGACCAGCGAGGTGTCGGCCGCGGCGGCCGGGATCCCGATTCGCCAGTTCATCGACGGCATCCACGCCCGGCAGCAGGTGACGCTCGCCCGTTACGCCATCGGCGTCGACGTCTACACCGGCACCTCACAGCCCGAGACGTTCCCGATCCAAAAAGAGCTGTGCGACTTCTTCCTGACCCGCCTGCACGGAAACGGCATGCTGGAAAAGCGCACCAGCCGGCAGTGGTACGACCCCCAGCTCAATCGGTTCCTCCCCGACCGCCTGGTGCGGGGGACTTGCCCCAACCCGAAGTGCAACTATGACGGCGCCTACAGCGACGAGTGCGATCGCTGCGGCCACCAGCACGAGCCGACCGCGCTCATCAACCCGAAGAGCGTGCTGTCCAACGCCACGCCCGAGATGCGCGACACCGTCCACTGGTACTTGGACATGTGGAAGGTGTCGGAGGTGCTGCGCGTCTGGATCGAGGGCAAGGCCAAGAAGAAGGCGTGGCGCCCCTCGGTCGTCGCCGACACGCTGGAGAAGGTGCTGCCGTCGCTGCGCTTCGACGGCGAGCACGAGGAGCCCTACAAGGCGCTCAAGGCCACGCTGCCCGCGCACAAGAGCAAGTACGCCCCGGGCAAGAAGGTGGTGCTGCAGTTTGGCGACAAGGCGGCGCTGGAAAAGGGGCGCGCGGCGCTGGCGGCGGCCGGGATCCCGTCGGCCGTCGCCGACGAGTGGGCGCACCGGTCGATAACCCGCGACATCGCCTGGGGCGTGCCGGTGCCGGCCATCGATCCGGATCTGGCGGGCAAGACCCTCTACGTCTGGCCCGACTCGCTGATCGCCCCCATCGCCTTCTCGAAGGTGGCGCTGGCGAAGAAGGGCCTGGACCCCGAGACCTACGCCCAGTACTGGCGCGATCCCGAAGCCCGGGTCGTGCAGTTCCTGGGGCAGGACAACGTCTTCTTCTACGTGCTCATGCAGGGGGCGATGTGGCTGGGGACGCAGGATGATCCGCAGCGCATGCCGCTGCCCGGCGAGCTGCAGCTGACCGACATCGTCGGCGCCTTCCACCTGATGGTGTCGGGCGAAAAGATGAGCAAGAGCCGCGGTAACTTCTACGGCGGCGATCAGCTGCTCGACGAGAAAGGCTACACGGCGGACCAGATTCGCTATTACCTGGCGTTGCTGGGGCTGTCGGAGAAGCCGTCGGACTTTGATTTCGGCAAGCTGGACGAGCGCAACCGTTTCCTGGCCGGTCCGCTCAACGCCGCCTTCGAACGCCCGATCTCGGCGGCGCACTCGAAGTTCGACGGCCGCGTCCCCGACGGTGTGCTGGTGGACGGGGTGCTCCGCGACACCGTGCGGATGGTCCAGCGCTACGTGAGGTCGATGGACCGCGCCGACTACCCGAACATGCTCTTCGAGGTGGAGAACTACGCGCGCATCATCAACAGCCTCTTCGCGCAGTACAAGCCGCACGACGATCGACACCCGGAAGAGGGGCGGCGCAACGCCCTCTTCAGCGCGTTCTACGTGCTGAAGAACCTGATGATCATGCTCTACCCCTTCGTCCCCGGGACCATGGACCGCCTCCGCGAATCGCTGCGGCTGCCCCCCGGCGTCTTCACGATCGACGAGCTGGGAGTCCCCATCCCGGCCGGCCACGCCATCGGCCCCAAGGGCGACTACTTCCCGGTTCCCGCCGGGATGGAACGCGGCGACCCGGCCTGAAGGGGAGCTCGGCGAAGAGGATCGGTTCGATCCTTTGGACCGCAGAGCTTGCGCCGCCGACGGGATATGACGCCTCCGGCTGCATCGAGCCGACGACGTCGAGCCACAGGCACCCCTCGTCAACGAGGACGCCAGCGCCACGACCAGGATTCGGCCGATGCCGCCGCCCGTCGTTCTCGCCAGCTCCATGGGCCCGCTCGGGCGTCGCCATTGACGACGAGCGCCCCCTGACCGGAACCTCGTACATGGAGCGCTACGGTGTGGCATTGCGGTCGTCATGTGGGCTGCTTCGTGCTCGGGCCGGTGACCTTGACGGTCCCGAGCGCGGTCTGGGAAGCTAGGACTATAGGTTCTACCGAGTGTGTCCCGCTGTACTGGTCGGCCCAGCGTCGCCCTACCAGCGACAGCCCGTCGTCTTAAGTGCAGGAATATCATGAGGACCGAGCACGCTTCCCAGTCGCGCCAGCGCCCCCGCGTCTTCACGCGACTTCGCAACGGCTCGTTGAGGGAGAGCCTTCCTCTGCTCTATGGCGCCGAGGGGGAAGTGTGGCACCACGCTGCGAGCGCCTACCGGCACCCGCGGCACCGCCACTCGGAACTGGAGCTGAATCTGGCGCTCGCCGGGCGTGCGGTGTACCTGGTGGACGATCGGCTCGTCGACCTGCCTCGTAACGGCCTGCTCTGGCTGTTTCCTGGTCAAGATCACACGATTGCCCACCAATCGGCCGACTTCCGGATGTGGATCGTGGTCTTCCGTTCGGCGCTCGTGCGCCGTCTCGTCGAGGCGGAGAGCATCCTTCGTGCGCGCAACCCGCGCAGCACCGATTTGTGTCACGTGATCGCCTCCGAGTCGACGCGTGAGCTGGCCACCGCCTGCGCCGCGCTCTACGCCGGCCAAGACCTACAGTTGCTGAATGCCGGCCTCGGATACTTGCTCCTGTCGGCATGGCGCGCCTTCCGTTCGGCGCCGCCCGGGAGCAGCAAGGCTCATCTCGACCCTGCGATCGCGCGGACTGTAACCCTCGTTCGCACGGATCCCACGCGGTCGGGGGCGCAGCTGGCGACCGCCGTCGGACTGAGCCGTGCCCACCTCTCACGCCGCTTCAGCGAGCAAGTGGGGACGTCGCTGAGCGCGTTCCGCGGTCGCGTGCGGATCGAGCGGTTCTTGGAGCTGATTGAACGGGGAGGCGACAACCTGCTCGCGGCGGCCCTTGCCGCTGGATTTGGGAGCTATGGACAGTTTTACCGGACATTTCGCGCTGCCACCGGTCAGTCGCCGCGGCGGTATCTGTCCAACCACGGACTCGAAGTCGACCGCGCGAAGTGATCTCCGCCCAGTCATGAGAATGGTCGCAGCCGCGAGCTGAATCCACGGCGTATTCTGCAATGGACCTGCCAGCACGCGGCTGATCGGTTGTCGCCTCCACGCTGATCGCACAAAACGACAGCTGTGGCGCACGCGACGAGAAGACCGGTTTGGCGGCGTTTTGCTAGTCGTGATGGCACCAAGACTCAAGACTAGCGTCGGAGGAGGACCTTATGCATCGTCGAGCTTTCGGTACATGCCCGATCTTCGTCGTCGTTCTTGCCGTGGCCAGCGGCGCTTCGTGTGGCGGCGGCGGGGCCGCGGATGCCGGGACGAGCGGCCAGGGCGGCGCCGCCGGTCAGCCCGGCAACTCGGGCTCGGGCGGAGCGACCGGCCTCGCCGGAACGGGCGGGGAAAACACCGGTGGCACCGCCCCACTCAACGGCTGCACACCGGGCCAGCTCACGACAGCGGGCACTCTCGACGGTCGTTTCGGTACAGCGAACGTGATGGCCGGTGGCCAGGACTACTTCATGCAAGTGAACGAATGGAACGCCACCGCGACGCAGGCCATGCAGTACGGCGGGAGCTTTGCCTTCCAGATGACCACGCAGATGGCGAGCGTTCCCACCAACGGCGGTCCGACAGGGTTTCCGTCGCTCTTCATCGGCGCCAACTCCAATCACGCGACCAGCGGTAGCAACTTGCCCAAGGCGGTGAACGCGCTCACGACCGTGCCGACCACCTGGAACTGGAACGACAACGGAACCCTCGCCGACCCGACGAACAACAGCTACAACGCGACCTACGACGTCTGGTTCAGCACCAACTCGGCCGGCGAGCCCAGCGCCTCCGGCCCTTCGGGCGGGTACCTGATGGTCTGGCTCCACAAGCCGGCCGACGCACAGCCGATCGGGAGCGTTTCCGCGGCGAACAGGGCCGTGACGATCGCCGGCGTTCCGGGGACTTGGGATGTCTGGATCGGGCTCAACGGCACGCGGCCGTGCATATCGTACGTGAGCACCCAGACGACGCTGTCGCTGTCGTACGACCTAAACCTCTTTATCCAGGACGCCGTAAACAACCGCCCGAACACCATCTTGAGCAGCTGGTATCTGACCAACATCTTCAGCGGCTTCGAGATCTGGAGAGGCGGTGTCAACCTCGAAAGCACCGGCTTCTGCGCCATCGTCAACTGAGCGCAGGCGTGAGGAGTCGGCGGCGCATCGTATCGACGTCGGGGCTGAGGTGCCACGTCGACGGCGTTTGCGCGCGATGAACCGTCTCCGCCTGCGCGCGTACGCCCTCGTCTTTGGCGCGGCGATGTATCTCGAGGACGCTGCCCTCAGGCTCGCCCAATGGGCCATGTTGCAACAGACAAAGGGATGCGGGTGCGACAGATGCCCGGGCGAGGTGCAGAGGCCGGTGAGTGACCTGTGCTTGGAGTGGAGCGGCGAGGTGCCCGCGAAGCGGGAATCGCGACCGAACTGACGAGCGGCCAGGCTCCCGGCATAGCCTCGGTACGACGCGATCTCGCACCGCTGCGTAGCCGGGTTGCAAACGTGTCGCAGGAATAGAACGCGTCGTACGGGGTCACCGGGAACGGGCGGCACCTGAAATACGCGCGGTCGAGCCCCAAACCGCCGGCGCGGCAGCGTCCACGCGCCAAGCCAATCGAAGATGTAGGTTAGGTTAGGTTAAGTTAAGTTAAGTGGGCTACGGGCCCGTGCGAAGGCAGCATCGACGTCAGGGCACGCACGCGTTGAACGTCGAATGTTCGGTTGCCGCGTCGTTCTCAGCCCCCCAGCCAGACCCGCACCCTAGTTAGCAGTAGGCAACGGGTCTTCTCATCATGTGCGCCTCACCTGTTGCTTTGTGCGATTCGCTTTGGAGTATCAGTCACGGGCGCGCGGGCGAGAGAGCAGCTCGCGCAAAGGGGGGACGCCGACTGGCGGAGCCGGAAGATCATCTTCCGGAGATCGTCGGCGCGCGAGGTGACGGGGCCGACGAAGATCCCAATGGCACCGGAACCCACTGCCGATCGGGCTCCCGAGGCGAATCAGTAGCTTGAGTAGCGACCCCAGCGGGATTCGAACCCGCGTTCGTGGCTTGAAGGGCCACTGTCCTGGGCCGGGCTAGACGATGGGGTCCGGCGAAGGGACGGGTAGTCTAAGGAAGGGGCGGCAAAGCGCAAGCGCTCTCTCGTCGGCGGGGCGCTATCGGCGGGCGGTGGCGGCGCGCCCGGCGGCGAGCGCGCCCGGCAGGACCAGCATCGAGTCGCCGAGCTCGTGGGTCAGGAAGCCGGCGCGCTCGGCGTGGGCGGCGGCCGCCGCCAGCAGCTCCGCGCCCGCGAAGGCGGCCAGGAGCTGGAAGTGGGTCTCGTGGGCGGCGTGCGCGCCCGAGAGGACGCCGTCGACGACGCGCGGGTGGAAGCGCGGCGTGATGCGGAGGTCGGTCTCGCCGCGGCCGGCCCGGACGGCGCCGCCGCTCTGCGCGGCCGCTCCCTCCAGCGCGCGGACGACGGTGGTCCCCACGGCGACGACCCGCCCGCCGCGGCCGCGGGTCTCGGCCCCCGCGCGCGCGGGGGGGGCTGGGATCTCGAACGC
>DASZVW010000340.1:0-2385 GCA_035546895.1 Polyangia bacterium | reverse complement strand
GAGCAGCGCCGCCCGGGTCGCGAGCCGCGGCCCGCGCCGCCGCCGCCGGACCATGGCCATCAGCGCCGCCCCGCCCGCCGCGCCCAGATACGGCAGTGCGCCGGCGAGGAGCGGGCCGATCCCGGCGCTCGCCCGCTTGAGCAGCGGCGCCGTCATCCCGAACAGCAGCGCCGCCAGGCCGGCCAGGGCGACCCCGCGCCGCATCGGTCCGCTCGGGCTCATCTCGGGCCGATGTTAGCGCAGCGACGGGCACGGCGGTCCGGCGCGCGTGAGCCGGCCGCCGTCCGGTCAGCGCAACGAGGTGTGGCCGACGGACGACTCGAGCCGCGCCGTCAACGTCTCGACCTTTTCCAGCCGCGCGCGCAGCCGATCCTTGAACCCGCGCGCGTCGGCGCCGGTCAGCTCGATCATCAGGCCGTGGCGCTGCTCCTCCAGCGCGAGCGTGAGCTCGCGCAGCTCATCGTCGGTGAACTCCAGCTTCACGCCCATGCCCACAATCTAAGTCCCCGCCGCCGACGCGGAGAGCCGTCCGCGCCCGGGCGGCACGGACGAGGTGCGGCCGCCGCCCACCAATCAGGGGACGAACTTCGACAGCAGGCGGATGTACTTCGCCTGGTAACCGTCGTCGGGCTCGGTGATCGACCAGGAGTCGAGCGGCCAGCCGTCGTTGAAGTCGAGGTAGGACTTCTGCGCCGGCTGCCCCGACGGCGGCGAGAGCATCGCGGCGCCGCACGAGTAGCCGCTGCAGTTGCCGGGGCAGCAGCCGTCCCAGGTGTAGCTGGGGTTGGGGCCGCCGGTCAGGTAGCCGGGCGGCGGGGCGTACTTGGAGACGCCGACCGCGTCCCAGTCCGACCCCTTGGCGTACCAGGCGTGGAAGAAGCGGGTGGCCGACTTCACCGCGCCGTGGTCCCCCATGTTCGACAGGTAGACGAGCTGCAGCGGGTTCACGCCGTGCAGGTAGTGGACGTAGCGCTCGGCTCCCTTGGCCGCCTCGGCGTTGGTCCCGGCGTCGAGCCCGAAAGTCACCACGTCGTAGAGCAGGTTCCCCTGATCGCTCTTCACCTGGTTGATCCCCCACCAGTAGCCCGAGAGGTAGGCCAGGTACGGATCGGGGCTGCCGGTCACCGCCCCCAGGTTGTCGCTGGTCTGGAGCGCGCTCAGGTAGGCGCTCTTGATCCGGGAGACGACCGACGCGGTGGCGCCGGTGGCGTGCGTGTACTCGAGCAGCGTCTCCTGCTCCTCGCCGTGCGAGCCGTCGATGTAGCCCTCGGCGACGAGGTTGATGGTGGCGTAGTGGGCGTCGAAGAAGTCGCGGTAGGTCGTGTCGGCGGTCGCCTCATAGAGGTAGAGCGCGGCCTGGAGCTGCTTGACCAGGAGCTGGTAGTCGCGCTGCGGCTCGGTGTTCGAGACCTCCTGCTCGCCGGCGGCAACCGCCGGGCTGGCGGTCGAGTTGTAGAAGAAGACGGCCGGGTTCGCCTGCGCCCAGGTCCAGGCGTTCTTGGCCTGGGTGACGAGCGCCGTCGCGTAACCCGAGTAGGCGCTGGCGGCGCCGGTCGCGCTGCCGAACACCACCGCGCCGTAGGCGTAGGCGGCGGCCGCGGTCAGCGACGCCGACGTGGAGGCGGGGCCGTAGTCGCAGGGGGCGGTCACCGTCGAGGGGGCGGTGTTGGGCGAGCCGCCGAAGGCGGGCTCGGTGGCGGCCGGCTCGCCGACCACGCTCAGCACCGAGCCGTCGCTCTGCTGCATCCGCCCGAGCCAGTCGAGCTCCCACTTCACCTCGTCGAGCAGGTCGGCCACGCCGTTCCCCGACTCGGGGATGTTGGTGGCGTCGGTGAACGCGCCCGGCGCGTCGACGTAGGCGTGCAGGAGCTCGATGACGTCGCTGGCCCCCCAGTTGGTGTACTTGTTGAAGTCGCCCGCGTCCCACCACCCGCCGTGCAGGTCCTTGTTCAGCGTCATCGTGGTGTCGCTGTAGAGGTAGCACTGGCCGGTGTGGGCGGCGCCGTCGGCCCACTCGGCCCCCGCGTACTGCGCCGTCTTGGCGAACCCGTCCCGCTGGTAAAAGAGCATGCGCGTCGCCTGCACCAGCACGTCCTGGTAGACGCCGTCCGAGATGCTGAACACGTCCGAGCGGACGTTCTGCGTCTCGTCGAGCACGAAGTAGCTGCCCGCCGCCGTCACCGCCGAGAAGTCGAACCACCAGGCCTTGTCCCCCGAGGAGCTGTCGGTCATCCCGCCATTCCAGGCCGCGGGGGCCCCCTCGAGCACCTTGGCGCCGCTGTCGGCGTCGACGACCGCGTAGGCGGCGCCCGGCGCGAACGACCCGGGCGCGTCGAACCCGGTCTGCGGGTCGCGGATGACCGCGATCTTCTCGTCCGCGGTCCG
>DASZVW010000339.1:0-2948 GCA_035546895.1 Polyangia bacterium | reverse complement strand
GCGCCGCGGGGGCGCCCGCCGCCGCCTTGGCCGCGTTCTCCTTGTCGAAGGCCACCAGCTGCTCGGCGAGGCGCGAGAACTCCAGCTCGCGGAACAGCCCCCCCAGCCGCTGCTGGTCGGGCTCGATCCGGTGCAGCTCGGCCAGCGTCTTCGGCAGCGGCACGTCGTCGCGCAGCCGGACCAGCTCGCGCGAGACCAGGATCGACGCCCGCGCCTCCACGATCGAGGCGCCGCGCTTCCCCTTGATCTCGCCCGCGTGGGCCAGCAGCCCCTCCAGCGAGCCGAACTTGTTGATGAGCTCGGCGGCCGTCTTGGGGCCGATCCCCACCACGCCCGGGACGTTGTCGATGCTGTCCCCCATGAGGGCCAGCACGTCCCCCACCAGCTCGGGGGGAACCCCGAACTTCTCGCGCACCTCCTCGACGTGGAAGCGGCGGTTCTTCATGGTGTCGAGCACCGAGATGTCGCCGCAGCAGAGCTGCATCAGGTCTTTGTCCGACGAGCAGATCACCACCTCCATCCCCGCCGCCGTCGCCACCTTGGCCAGGGTGGCGATGATGTCGTCGGCCTCGAACCCCGGCACCTCGAGCTGCGCCAGCCCGAACGCCTCCACCACCCGCCGTACCATCGCCAGCTGCGCCGCCAGCTCCGGCGGCATCGGCGGCCGGTGCGCCTTGTAGGCGGGGAAGATCTCGTTGCGGAAGTTGTCGCCGGGCGCGTCGTAGACCACGCAGAGGTGGGTGGGCCGCTCCTCGCGCTCGATGCGCAGGATCATCTGGCACAGCCCGTAGATGGCCCCCGTCTGCAGCCCCTTGGTGGTGGTCAGGGGCGGCAGGGCGTGGAAGGCGCGGAACAAAAAGTTCAGCGCGTCGACGACGAAGAGGCTCGGTTTCCCGCTGCGCGTAGATGTGGCGTCGGACATGGGCACGGCCCGGGGCGTTTATGACACAATGGACCTCCCTTGCCGAGGGCTCGTCTGGTCCGGATCGCCCGCTGGGCTCGCGCGGTCGCGCTGGGTCTCCTGGGGCTGATCGCCTTCGCCGTCTTCGCCGCCTCGATCGTGCTGCAGGGGCCGCGCCTCGGCCGGCTCATCGAGGGGGCGCTGCCGCCCAACGCCGGCAAGATGTCGATCGGCGGCGTCACCTGGCACCTGCGCGCGCTCGTCGACCTGGTCACCGACGCGCCCAGCCCGGTCACCGTCGAGGGGCTGAAGATCGTCGACCCCGAGGGGACGGTGGTGCTCGACGTCCCCTACCTGGAAGCGCGGGTCAAGCTGCGGACGCTGCTCGGCGGCAGCTTCTCGATCCACGAGCTGCGCGTCCCCAAGGCGCGCTGGCGCTTCGCGCAGCTCAAGCACGGCACCGACATCGGCTTCCTGGCGGCGCTCGGCCCCAAGACGCCGCCGCCCCCGCCGCCGCCGGGCGCGCCGCCCGGGCCCGGCTCGAAGTTCGAGATCACCGACGCCGAGCTGGGCGACTTCACCGCCGACTTCGACTTCCCCGGCGTCTGGGGGCTCGAGCTGCGCGACATGCACGGGACGGCGTCGCTCGTCCAGTCGACGCTCGACCCCAAGCACCCGGTGTTCGGCTTCGACGGCCGGTCGGTGGTCGCCGAGGGGGGCGGCTGGCTGCGGGTGATGGACAACCTGCTGCCGTTCGATCGGGTGGTGATCAACCGGATCGCCACCGACCAGACCCGCCCGGACGACATCCAGCTCGATCTGGCCGGGGCCGACACCGGCGGCAGCCGGCTCTCCGGTAAGGGGGCGTTCACCGGCATCTACGGCCTGGCGGGCCCCGCCGACAAGCCGGGGATCGATCTGCACGTCGCCTTCGCCAACGCCGGCGACGCGCTGACCGCGGTGGCGGCCGGCCAGGGGATCGCCGGCCTGGCCGTCAGCGGCGCGGGCGCCTCCGTCACCGCCGACCTGACGCGGCCGTTCGAGACGATCAAGGTGGCGGCCGCGCTGCGCGGGCTCGACGTCCGCTACGGCGCCTACCGGGCGCTCGGCCTGGGGCTCGACCTCGACTTCGACGGCGGCGCCGGCAAGCTCGACGTCACCAGGTTCGGCCTGGGGGCGCCCGGCGGCGGCAAGCTGGGGCTGGACGCGCACCTCGACGTGAACAAGCTGGCGCTCGAGGCCACGCTGGCGCTCACCGGGTTCCACACCGAGAGCTACCTGCCGCGGGCGCTGCGGCCGCTGGCGGGCGGCAGGCTCGACGGCAAGATCGAGGCGCGGGCCGACCTGGCCCGCAAGGCGGCCCGGCTCAAGAAGATCGAGCTGCGGTTCGCGCGCGCGGGGGCGGCCGGGCTGCCGCGCGAGGTGCGGGTGCGCGGGGGCGCCGAGCTGGCGGGCGGCAAGGTGAAGACCGACGGTCTGACGGTTTCGGTCGCCGGCGCCGACGCCACCGCGCGCGGGTCGTTCGACCTCGACCGGCAGCTCGTCGACGTCGCGCTGGGGGTGGTGGCCGCCGATCTCGCCCGCCTGTGCGGGGAGCTGGGCCTGCCGCCGCTGGCCCGCGACGCCCGCCTCGACCTGCAGGCGCAGGGGCGCGCCGACGATCCGACGGTGTCGGGCGAGGCGACCGTGCACGGCCTCGGCGTGGGGGCGCGCAGCCTGCGCCTGCTCGACGCCCGCTTCGGCCTCGAGCACGGCACCGCCCGGCTCGAGCGCCTCTCGGGGCCGGCGTTCGGCGGGCGGATCGACGCCCACGGCTCGCTGCGCCTGTGGGAGAAGAGCGCCGCCCGCCCGCTGCGGTCGCCGGTGGTCGATCTGCAGCTCGACGCGCGCGACATCGACCTGGCGGCGCTGGCGCCCGAGGCGGGCGTGGGCGGGCGGCTCACCGTCGCCGCCCAGGCGCACGGGCCGCTCGACGCCCTGACCGCGCACGTGGCCATCCCGGCGGGGACGCCGCTCGCGGCGCTGGGGGACAAGTTCACGCTCGGCC
>DASZVW010000338.1:0-4880 GCA_035546895.1 Polyangia bacterium | reverse complement strand
ATTCACCGCGGCGATCTCCGTCGCCCGCATCACGACCGGCAGCTTCTGGATGTAATAGACGTCGGGATCGAGCGGCAGGCCGTAGTGCGACAGGAGCAGGCAGCCGCCGATCCCCAGGCAGAGCCCCAGGCAGAGCCCCAGCAGGCCGATGTAGAGCCCCTCGGCGAAGAAGATCCGCAGGATGGCGCCGTCCCGCGCCCCCATCGACTTGAGGATGGCCACCTCGCGCGCCTTCTCGGTCACCAGCATGATGAGGTTGGAGACGATGGAGAACGAGGCCACCAGGGCGATGAAGGTGAGCACCACGAACATCGCCACCTTCTCCAGCTTGAGCGCGGTGAAGAGCCCCCGATTGAGCTCCTCCCAGGTCCGCACCTCGTAGCCGGGGCCGAGGCGGCGGGCGATCTCCTCGGCCACCTCGCGCGCGGCGTCCGGGCTGGCGGTCCGGATCTCGATCCCGGTCACCTCGTCCGGCGTCCCCAGGAACTTCTGGGCGGCGGTGAGCGACACGTAGGCCAGCTTGGAGTCGAACTCGTACATGCCGGTGTAGAAGTGGCCGGCGACCCGGAACGGCTTCAGCTTGGGCATCGGCCCCATCGGCCCCACGCCGCACATCGGGCAGGCGATGTCGACGTCGCTGCCCACGAAGACCCGCAGCGTGTGCTGGTACAGCTCGTCGCCGAGCAGGATCCCCGGCAGCACCGGGCGCGGCGGCGGGGGCGCCTTCTTGGCCGGCGCCTTGGCCGCCGGCTTGGCCCCCTCTTGGCCGGGCGCCTTGGCCGCCGCCTCGGCCGGCCCCTTCTTGTCGCCCCCCTCGGGCGGTGGCGGCGGGAACAGCGGGCTGGCGGCGTCGCCCGACCCGGCCGCCGCGCCGACGTCGAAGTCGTCGGCCGGGATCTGCTCGGGGTGCTCGAGGTAGGCGATCTTCCCCTCCTGCAGCGTCCGGGCGAGCCCCAGCACCTTGGGCGCCCGTCGGGGATCGATGCCGCGCAGGATGATCCCCATCCCGGCGGGGTTGGTGGCGTGCTTGATGATCACCTCGGTCTCGATGTACGGCATCGAGCCGACGACGTTGGGGACGCCGGCGATCTTGGCGTCGACCGCCTCCCAGCCGGTGAACGGCCGGTCGTCCTTGGTCTCGATCACCACGTCGGCCTTGGTGGCCCGGATCTTCCCCTTGAGGTCGGCCTCGAACCCCGACATCACCGAGAGGGCGATGATCGGCGCGCCGGTGCCGAGGAAGACGCCGAAGATGGAGACCGCCGTGAACACCGTGAAGGCCGCGAACAGCGCCCCCAGCAGCGTCACCAGCAGCCCGACGGCGACGGCGACGACCCCGGCCGTGCGCAGCCGCTCGACCGCCACCAGCGGGTGGACGTCCATCCACTCGCCGGGGGCGCGGGCGTGGACCGGCATGAGGTGCGGCACCAGCGCCGCCGCCGCGAAGCAGAGCCCGCCCGCCGCCAGCGCCGTCAGCCCGACCACCAGCGTGCGGCGCGACCGGCGCTCCGGATCGCGCAGGTGGCGCCAGGCGATGAACCACTCGACCCCGGGCCTGAACATGGCGGGGGTTTACTCTCGTTCCGAGCGTTCGGGGCGCATGAGCGGGAACAGGATGACGTCCCGGATCGACGGCTGGTCGGTGAGCAGCATGGCCAGGCGGTCGATGCCGATCCCCTCCCCCGCCGTGGGCGGCAGGCCGTACTCGAGCGCCCGGCAGTAGTCCTCGTCGTAGTCCATCGTCTCGTCGCGGCCGTGCGCCTTGGCCTCGACCTGGGCCTGGAAGCGGGCCCGCTGGTCGGCCGGGTCGTTCAGCTCCGAGAAGGCGTTGGCGTGCTCGCGCCCGACGATGAAGAGCTCGAACCGGTCGACGCGCGCCGGGTCGGCGTCGTTCCGGCGCGACAGCGGCGAGGTCTCCGCCGGGTACTCGGTCACGAACGCCGGCCGATCGGGCGGCAGCGCCTTCTCGCCCGCGTAGTCGAACAGCGCCCCCACCCGCTCGCCGTGGGACTCCGACTTGCGCAGCACCGCGGCGAGCTCGTCCTTCCCCTCGGCGAGGCCCTGCTCGGCGAGCCACTTCGAGAGCGCGGCGCCGTCGTCCAGCACCGGCCGTTCGAGGCCGGCCGGCAAGAGCCCGGCCTTCGAGGCGCTGACGATGGCGTCCTTCATCGGGATGCGCGGCCAGTCGCCCGCGAAGCTGACCTTCTGGCCCTGGTAGGTGATCTCCTCGCCGCCGGCGATCTCGCGCGCGAGCTCCCGGAACAGCGTCTCGGTGAGCGCCATCAGGTCGGCGTAGGTGGCGTAGGCCTGGTAGAACTCCAGCATCGTGAACTCGGGGTTGTGCTGGCGCGACAGCCCCTCGTTGCGGAAGTTGCGGCCGATCTCGTAGACCCGCTCGAAGCTGCCGACCACCAGCCGCTTGAGGTAGAGCTCGGGCGCGATCCGCATGTAGAGGTCGAGATCGAGCGCGTTGTGGTGGGTGGCGAACGGCCGCGCCGCCGCCCCGCCGATGATCGAATGCATCATCGGCGTCTCCACCTCCAGGAACCCGCGCGCGTCCAGGAAAGCGCGGATGCCGCGCACGATGGCCGAGCGCTTCTGGAACACCGCCCGCACGTCGGGGTTCACCACCAGGTCGACGTAGCGCTGGCGGTAGCGGGCCTCGACGTCGGAGAGCCCGTGCCACTTCTCGGGCAGCGAGCGCGTCGCCTTGGTCAGGATCTGCACGCTCTCGGCGACGATGGTCAGCTCGCCGGTCTTCATGATCGCCGGGCTGCCGACCGCGCCGATGAAGTCGCCCCGCTCGGCCTTCTTCCAGAGCGCGAAGGCGGCCTCGCCGATCAGGTCCTTGCGGACCTGGACCTGGATCTGGCCGCTGCGATCCAGGATCTTGACGAAGGTCATCTTGCCGAACGGGCGGAAGGCGACGATCCGCCCGGCCACCGCGAAGTGGTCGTCGGTCAGGAGCGGCGGGCCCCCCTTGCCGTCGTCCCCGGCGGGCGGCGCGGGCGGCGTGACGCCGGCGAACCGGGCGGCGATCTCGGCCGCGGTGTGGGTCGGCGTGAACCCGTTGGCGTAGGGATTGGCCCCCAAGGCGCGGATTTCGGCCGCCTTCTTCTCACGCTCTTCGATCAGCTCGCGCTCGTCGGACATCTCTCTCCACGGGGTATCAACAACTCTCCCCTTCCTAACACCGCGAATTCACTTTGCTTCGCAAGGTTAATCCACAGATGTGTGATTTGTGGCGGTTCGGTTACGGGCCTAGACCTCGTCCTCGTCCGATTTCGTAACAGGCCCGCCGCCGCCCGGCTTGGCCGTCGGATCGCCGGCCAACTCCAGCAGGGTCGCCACCATGAACTGGTCGAGGTCGCCGTCCAGCACCGCGTCCACGTTGCCGACCTTGAGGCCGGTCCGGTGGTCGGTGACCTGGCGGTAGGGGGCCAGGACGTAGGAGCGGATCTGGCTCCCCCACTCGATCGCCTTCTTCTGGGCGTGGATGTTCCCCATCTTCTCCTCCTGTTTCTTCTGTTCGACCTCGAACAGCTTGGAGCGGAGGATGCGCATGGCGGTCGAGCGGTTCTTGTGCTGCGAGCGCTCGCCGTCGGAGTGGACGGCGATGCCGGTCGGGATGTGGGTGATGCGGACCGCCGACTCCGTCTTGTTGACGTGCTGGCCGCCGGCGCCGCCCGAGCGCATGACGTCGATGCGCAGGTCCTTCTCGTCGATCTCGACCTTGATGGTCTCGTCGATGTCCGGGTAGATGAAGACGCTGGCGAACGAGGTGTGGCGGCGCGCCTGCGCGTCGTAGGGCGAGATGCGGACCAGCCGGTGGACGCCCGCCTCGGCGCGCAGCCAGCCGTACGCCCACTCGCCCTCCACGCCGATGGTGGCGCTCTTGATCCCGGCCTCGTCGCCCGGCTGCCGGTCGAGCTCCTCCAGCTTGAACCCTTTACGCTCGGCCCAGCGCGCGTACATGCGCAGCAGCATCTCGGCCCAGTCTTGCGACTCGGTGCCGCCGGCCCCCGCGTTGACGCTCACCAGCGCGCCCTGACGGTCGTAGGGGCCCGACAGCATGCGGGCGAACTCGATCTTGCCGACCGCCTCTTCGATCGCCGAGAGCGTGGCCCCCGCCTCGACGGCCGTCGCTTCGTCCTTCGCCTCCTCGGCGAGATCGATGAGGACGCTCCCGTCCTCGAGCGCGCGGACCTGCGCCTCGTAGCCGTCGACGGTCGACTTCAGCCGCGCCTGGTCGCGCAGGACCAGCTGCGCCTTGTCGGCCACGTTCCAGAAGTCCGCCGCGCCCGCCTGCTCGTCCAGCTCGGCTATGCGCTTCTTTTTGCCGTCGATGTCAAAGATGCCCCCGGAGAACCTCGAGCCGGCTCTGCAGCTTCGACACGCGCTCTCGCAGGGGACCGATTTCCATGGCGGCGGAGAATAGCATCGCCGCCAGGGATGTCACCTTCGGCTCACGCCCCCGGCGGCTCCGTCCCCGGCAGCGCCGGCCCCTCGCTCCGGCGGAGCAGCTCCCGCGCGGCCTCGACGGCGGCGGCGGCCCCCGTCACCACCAGCCGGTCCCCGGCGCGCAGCGTCTCCTCGGCGGTCGGGTAGACGACGTCGTCGGCCGGCCGCCGATCGATGGCGATCACCGTGGCCCCCGTCAGGCCGCGCAGGTCGAGCTCGCGCAGCGTGCGGCCGACGGCGCGCGAGTCGGGCGCGATCCGGATCGCCTGCGCGTTGCCGAGGCCGGGGAGCGCGGGCGCCGTGTCGCCCCCCCCGTAGGGCTGCGCGGGGGCGGCGGGATCGGCCGCGCTCTGGGCGGCGAGCGCCTCGAGGAAGACCTGGGCGCCCGCGCGCACGTGCCCCTCGAGGTTGGTGGCGCT